>NZ_JBGFFF010000031.1:0-36143 GCF_056175785.1 Acidovorax sp. LjRoot204 | reverse complement strand
GAACGACGAGACCCGCAAGTTCTCGGCCCGTTTCTTCGAGAAGACCAAGCGCATGCCGACCGAAATCCAGGCGGCTGATTACTCGGCCACCATGAACTACCTCAAGGCCGTGGAAGCCGCCAAGTCGGTGGACGCCGACAAGGTCATGACCACATGGCGCGGCATGAAGATGAACGACTTCTTCGGCTCGGGCCAGCTGCGCGCCGACGGCCGTTACGTACACGACATGTACCTGATGGAAGTGAAGAAGCCTGCAGAGTCCACCAAGCCCTGGGACTACTACAAGCTGATCAAGAAGCTGCCTGGTGACTCCGTGTTCACCACCAAGGCCGAGAGCAAGTGCCCGCTCTGGAAGTAAACCCCTGAGAGGGCCCACGCCGGCCTGGCTGTCCCAGCGGGACGCCGGTCCCGGTGTGGCCCTCTGACCTGAACTCTCTCCACCTGCTGCTGCCTCCCATGGAAATCTTTGGTGTCTCACTGCCCGGCCTGTTGAGCCAGCTCCTTCTGGGGCTGGTCAACGGATCGTTCTACGCAATCCTCAGCCTGGGGCTGGCTGTGATCTTTGGCCTGCTCAACGTCATCAACTTTGCGCACGGTGCACTGTTCATGACCGGGGCATTGCTGACATGGATGGCSATGAACTACTTCRRCRTCAACTACTGGKTSATGCTGGTGSTGGCGCCGSTCWTSGTSGGSCTGTTCGGSGTGCTGATCGAGCGSYTGCTGCTGCGCTGGATCTACAAGCTMGAYCACCTKTACGGSCTSYTGCTCACGCTGGGCCTSACSCTGCTGATCGAAGGCGTGTTCCGCTCCATCTATGGCGTGTCGGGCCTGGGCTACGACACTCCCGAGCTGCTGGAAGGCGCGACCAACCTCGGCTTCATGATCATGCCCAATTACCGTGCGTGGGTGGTGGTGGCCTCGGTGGTGGTGTGCATCGGCACCTGGTACGTGATCGAAAAAACCAAGCTGGGCGCCTATCTGCGCGCCGGTACTGAAAACCCGCGCCTGGTGGAAGCCTTCGGCATCAACGTGCCGGTGATGGTGACCCTGACCTACGCCTTTGGTGCCGCACTGGCTGCTTTTGCCGGTGTGCTGGCCGCCCCCGTGTACCAGGTCACGCCGCTCATGGGCCAGAACCTGATCATCGTGGTGTTTGCCGTGGTGGTGATTGGCGGCATGGGCTCCATCATGGGCTCCATCTTGACCGGGCTGGGCCTGGGAGTGATCGAAGGTTTCACCAAGGTGTTCTACCCCGAAGCGTCTTCCACCGTGGTGTTTGTCATCATGGTCATCGTTCTTCTCATTCGCCCCGCCGGCCTGTTCGGCAAAGAAAAATAAGGGGCTGCCAGCATGAATTCCAAGAACACCGCCACCATTGGTTACGGCCTGCTGTTGCTGGCCCTCATTGCCGCGCCTTTTCTCGGCGCCTATCCCGTCTTCGTGATGAAGCTCATGTGCTTTGCACTGTTTGCTTCCGCGTTCAACCTGCTGCTCGGTTACACCGGCCTGCTGTCTTTTGGCCATGCGGCCTTCCTCGGTGGCGCCGCCTATGTGGCTGGCCACGCCATCAAGGTGTGGGGCCTGACGCCTGAAGTGGGTCTGCTGCTCGGCACCGCCGGTGGCGCGCTGCTGGGCCTGCTGTTTGGCTGGCTGGCCATTCGCCGCCAGGGCATTTACTTCTCCATGATCACATTGGCGCTGGCGCAGATGCTGTTCTTTGCCTGTCTCCAAGCCCCCTTCACGGGTGGTGAGGACGGCTTGCAGGGTGTGCCGCGCGGTAAGCTGTTTGGCTTGATCGATCTGCAAAGCGACCTCGTCATGTACTACGTCGCGCTGGTCATCGTGGTCGCGGCCTTCTTGCTGATCGTGCGCACCATCCACTCGCCGTTTGGCCAGGTGCTCAAGGGCATCAAGGAGAACGAGCCCCGCGCCATCTCGCTGGGCTATGACACGCACCGCTTCAAGCTGCTGGCCTTTGTGTTGTCGGCGGCTCTGGCGGGCCTGGCAGGCTCTCTCAAGACCCTTGTTCTCGGCTTTGCCACGCTGTCCGATGTGCACTGGACCGCGTCGGGTCAGGTCATCCTGATGACGCTGGTAGGCGGCCTGGGCACGCTGTCGGGCCCGCTCATTGGCTCGGCCGTGGTGGTGCTGCTGGAGAACAAGATCGGTGAATTCGGCAACCTGTTGGCCGCCTTGACCAGCGTGGAATGGTTCAAGACCCTGGGCGAATCCGTCACCATGGTCACGGGCCTGATTTTCGTGATCTGCGTGCTGGCTTTCCGCCGCGGCATCATGGGCGAGATCATTGCCTGGCTGGCGCAGCGCCGCGCAGGCAGCTCCGCCAAGCATTGAAGATGTGACACCGCCCGATCTGGCGGTATCTTTCTGRCATCAAGCCGCTGCTGCTTTTACAGGCGCAGCGGCTTTGCGTATCCAGTCATCTCCAGGTAGCCCCTACCTATAGGTTGGCCTCTGGCGCTCATCAGGTCAGACAGGCCTTCCCAATAGATCGCCCCCGTTGATCCGCTGCTGTCCAGCTCCTGGCTTTCCAGCAGCGCGTTCACTTCAAAGCTGCCTGCGGGCGTTTCCACCTGCCACTGCACCGGGTAGCGCGCGCCACTGCGCGGGCTGGTCCACCACCGCAAGGGGGTGAACGTCACAGACTGCGCCCCAAACACCTGCACCGGCTGCCCTGGCGCTCGCCACGATCCTCCCGCCCACAACGCAGTGCCATCAGCCCGCCGCAGGCGAAAGGCTGTGAGCGCGCTGCCGTCGTGCAGGTTCATGCCGATCCAGTCCCACCCCTGGGCGTCAGGGTGCAGCAGTGCCTCGCTCCACTCGTGGTCCATCCAGGCGCGGCCGGTGTCGGGCGTCACCGCCATGCGTTTGTTGCCCACCTGCAAGGTGCCGCTGACGGCCAACTGTGGCTGGCTGTAGTAGTAACTGGCCTGCTCGGCGTCCGGCCCCTTGCGGGACAGCCCCTGCTGCCCCTGGAGCAGCAAGGGCTGGGTGCTGTCAAACACCAGGTCCAGCCCAAACTCGCTGCCCACGATGTGTGTGGTGTAGCGGCTGGCCGTAAAGTCCAGATTTCCTCGTGCGGTGTCGCTGCGCTCCAGCGTCCAGTCCTGCAGGCGGATTCGGGTGTCGGCCTCACTGGCCTGCGCCACCCCAAAACCAGCACGCGCAATGCGCTGGTCATGCACCAGCCGCTGCCCGCGCACATCGGTGATGGCGGCGTGCGCAAACAGCAGGTGTTTGGCCGCAAAGGCCGACTGCAGCTGTTGCGTCGCATCGACCCGCGAGCGAAAGAATGTGATCTGAAAGCCCCACGGTTGTCCCTGCGCTTGCACATGGCCGGTGATGTACCACCACTCGGTACGCAGCTCCGGGTGGCTGCCGTGGTCACGGGGAAAGCTCAACGCCCGTGCAGGCAATGCATGCGCTGTCTCGGGCAACCACCCTGCAGCACCTACGGCTGCCAGGCCCACGGGCATCTGCGTTACCAGCCACTGGCGTCGGGTGGCCAGAGGGCCGCTCGGTTGCGTCAAGAAGCCTGGAGGCAAAGCAGAAAAGGGCATGGTGCGGAGGGGAGCGGGCGTCAGCCGATCTGTGCGTCTATCTTCTGCTGTGCGGCTGAGCAGTCGCCAAACATGCGGTCCACCCATTCGGTGTCGAAATACGTGGGCAAGTACCGTTCGCCCGCATCGCACAGCAGCGACAGGATGGAGCCGCGCTCGCCACGCTCGCGCATCTCGCTGGCCAGCGTGAGCATGGCCACAAAGTTGGTGCCCGTGGACGGGCCCACGCGCCGCCCCAGCAACTGCGACAGCGTACGCATGGCGGCGATGGACTCGCAGTCCGCCACATCCACCATGCGGTCCACCAGCGTGCGGATAAAGCTTGGCTCCACCCGTGGACGCCCAATGCCTTCAATGCGGGATCCTGGCGCCGTCAGCTGTGCATTGCCCGTGCGGTGGTAAGCACTGAACACCGACCCCGCCGGGTCGGCCACACACACCTGCGTGGCATGGCGCTGGTAGCGCACATAGCGGCCAATGGTGGCGCTGGTGCCGCCCGTGCCCGCGCCCACCACGATCCAGCGCGGCACAGGGTGCGGCTCGCGCGCCATCTGCGTGAACATGCTCTCTGCAATGTTGTTGTTGCCGCGCCAGTCGGTGGCCCGCTCGGCATACGTGAACTGGTCCATGTAGTGGCCGCCGGTTTCCCCGGCAATCTTGCGGGCCGCGTCATACACCGCGCCCGCACTGTCCACAAAGTGGCAACGCCCGCCATGAAATTCGATCTGCGCCACTTTCTCGGGTGACGTGCTGCGCGGCATCACCGCCACAAACGGCAACCCCAGCAGCCGGGCAAAGTAAGCCTCGCTCACCGCTGTGGAGCCGCTGGACGACTCGACGATGGTCGAGCCCTCATGCACCCAGCCATTGCACAGCGCATACAAAAACAGTGACCGCGCCAGCCGGTGCTTCAGGCTGCCCGTGGGGTGGGTGGATTCGTCCTTGAGGTACAGGTCAATGCCGTGCGCGGCAAACGCGGGCAGGCGCAGCGGGATCAGGTGGGTGTCAGCGCTGCGCTGGTAGTCTGCTTCGATGCGGGCGATGGCTTCGTGGAGCCAGGGGGCGCGATCTTGAGGGTGGCAAGGTCCGGAGGTGTTCGGTTGGAAAGACATAGTTGAATTGTCGCGGTGTTCCATGGGGTAGCTCGTATCTTCACCAATCCTCCTTCACCGCCATCACCGCATCACGCCCTGCCGCCGCCCGGCCCGCCAGCCATGCGGTGACCGTGCCCGACACAACAACGGCAGCACACAGCCCCAGCAACCTCCAACCCGGCACCGCCAAATCCATCGTCCAGTGAAAACTCTGCGGGTTGACCACGTGCACCAGCACCACGGACACGGCCAGCCCCAGCAGCACGCCCGCCGCTGCACCCACCGCCGTCCACGCGGCCCCTTCGCCCGCCACCACGGTCAGGATCTGGCGCCGCGTGAGGCCCAGGTGGGCGAGCAGGCCAAACTCCTTGCGCCGTGCCAGCACCTGGGCGCTGAAGCTGGCGGCCACGCCGAACAGGCCGATGCCGATGGCGACGGCCTGCAGCCAGTAGGTAACGGCGAAGCTGCGGTCGAAGATGCGCAGCGAGCGCTCGCGGATGGTGGCGGCGGAGCTGAATTCCACCAGGGCCTCGTTGCCGTCGCCCGTGGTGGCGCCCGCCGCAGTGGAGAGCTGGCGGCCGGCTTGGGTCGCAGCGAGCGCGCGGATGGACGCCTGCAAGGCCGACAGGTCAGTGCCCTCGCTGGGCCACAGGGCCAGGTCGCTGGTGCGGGCGTCGCCGGTCAGGCGCAGCCACACAGCGCGGTCCATCACCACGGCGCCGGTTTGCCGGGCATAGTCACGCCAGATGCCTGCTATGTAAAAGATAGCTGCTGGCGCATGATTCTCTAGCGCTTGGGGGCTAAAAGCCTTGGAAAATGCAGGCCACTCCATGCCGGGGCGCAGGCCGTACAGGTCCACCACGGCCTCGCTGATGTACACGCCGGTGCGGCCGGGGGGCACGGGTAGGGCCTCGCCCACCAGCGGCAGGGTCTGCGCCGGCTCATCGCCCAGGGGGCGGCTCAGCACCGTGAGGGCGGGCAGCGTGGGGGACAGCTGCAGTGGGCTGGCGCGCAGGGGCTGCACGCGGTCCAACCCTGGCAACTGGCCCACCGCTTCGGCAAAGCCTGCGGGCAGCAACGCGGCCTCACCGCCGCCCGTGCCGCCCGCACTGAGGGCCGAGCGCACGTACAGCGGCGACGGCAGCACCGCGTCCAGCCACTGTGTGACCGAGCCGCGAAAGCTGGACACCATCACCGTCAGCGCAACGGCCAGGCTGAGGGATGCGACCACGCCGCCCACCGCGATGGCAGCGCTGCCCCGCATGCGCCGCGCGCGCTCCAGCGCCAGCAGTGGCAGCGCATGGCGTGCGGCCAGGGGCTGCAGCCATGCCAGCAACCGCGCCATGCCCCAGGGCAACAGGGCGATGCCACCCACCAGTAGCAGGGCAATGGCGACGTACGCGGCCAGTGGAATGCCAAATACGGGTGGAGCGCTAGTCAAAATTGCCCCGGCAGCTATCAAAACGATACCAACAGTGCCCTTGTCCGCCTGGCTGGCTGCGGCGCCAAGGCCCTTCAGGGTCTGGGCCGGGGGCAGGGTCTGCGCGGCGCGTGCGGGCCACCAGCCACCCGCCAAGGCGGCCGCCACGCCCAGTGCGCCGTACACCAGGGCGGCGGGGGCGCTCCATTGCAGCGCGGGCCGCACGCCCGCAAAGTAGCCACCGCCCAGGTCGCCGCCCAGAAGTTGCAGCGCTGTGGCAGCCAGCGCGGTGCCCAGCGTTATGCCCAGCACGCTGCCCAGCAGGCCCAGCGCTGCCGACTCTGCCAGCACCAGTGCCAGCCGCTGGCGCGGCGTGGCGCCCAGCACGGCCAGCAGCGCAAACTGCGGCCCGCGCTGCGCCACGCTGAGGGCCAGCACCGAGAACACCAGAAACGCCCCGGTGAACAGTGCCACCAGCGCCAGCACCGTCAGGTTGACCCGGTAGGCGCGCGACAGGTTGCTGATGCGCTGGGTGGCATCGCCGGGCTGCGCCAGCACCAGGTTGGCAGGCCAGCCGGGCTGCGCGCGCAGTGTGGTCTCCCACGCAGTGCGGTCGGTGCCGGGCTGCAGTTGCAGGTCGATGCGGGTGATTGCGCCTGCGCGGCCAAACAGGTCTTGTGCAGCGCCAATGTCCATCACGGCCAGCGGCGCGCCGCCGGCGGTCACGGTGCCTGCCACCTGCACCATGAGCGCCTGTTGCAAACCCACCTGCAGCGTGAGGCGGGGCAGGGGCGACGATGGTGCTGGAGCGGTGGCAGAAAGCCCCAGTGCCTGCAGCGCTGCCGTGTTGAGGAACACCGTGGCGGGTGCGAAGAGGGCGAACCGGTCGGCGCTGTCCCAGAGGCGCGGCACCAGCGCCGGGGCCATGGTGGGCAGCAGCAGTGCATCGGCGCCCAGCACGCGGATGGGCGTGCGAAGGGACTGATCTTTGGCACCCGCGGCTGTATCTGCCTGCGCTACGGCCGACAGCTCCAGCAGCGGGCTGGCGCGGGCCACTTGTGGGTCGGTGGCGAGGCGTTCGTACAGCGCCTCGGGCAGGCTGCCTTGCATGGCGCGCAGCTCCAGGTCGGGCTGGCCGTTGACGGCGCGCACCGCCTGCGAGAACTCGTCCAGCGCCGACGCATTGATCACATGCACCGCAAACGCCAGCGCCACACCCAGCATCACGGCCGCCACCGCTGCGGCGCTGCGCCAGGGGTGGTGGCGCAGGTCTTGCCAGGAGAAGGTGCGGAGCAGGGCGAGCATGGCCAGCATTGTGGCCGCAGGCGTTGGGAGCCTGGGTTTTTGACGCACATCAACCTTGCATTTCAACCCCCTTGAAGCCGCGATACCGCAGGCCTATCTTGGAGTCAGGGCCCGCCCTCCTGCGCTGGCTCAGTTGTCTGTTTCAACCCCTTTTCAGGAGCCCAAACCATGAACTCTCTCGTGACCCGCGGCAGTCTGTTTGACGACTTTTTCAAGGACATTGCCCCCGGCTTTTACGTGCGTCCGCTGCATGGCGACAACCTGCCTTCGCCCAGCCAGATCAAGGTGGATGTGAAGGAAACCGAAAGCGGCTACACGGTGCAGGCCGAAGTGCCCGGCGTGGCCAAGGAGGACATCCATGTCTCGCTCGAAGGCAATGTGGTGAGCCTGCGCGCCGAGGTGCGCCAGCACGATGAAAAGCGCGAGGGCGAAAAGGTGCTGCGCAGCGAGCGCTACTTTGGCGCCGTGGCGCGCAGCTTTCAGCTGCCTGCCGATGTGGACGCCGCACAGGCCAAGGCCAAGTACGACAACGGCGTGCTGACGCTGACCCTGCCCAAGAAGGTGAACAAGGCGGCGCAGCGCCTGAACATCGAGTAAGAGCCCGCAGCCGCTTTGGCTGCAATGGGGCTCTGCCTAACCGGCGATGCCGCTGGCCGTGAGGCGCAGCACCCGGTCGGCCCGCGCCGCAGCAGCGTCGGAATGGGTGACCAGCACCAGCGATGCGCCGTGCTCGCGCGTCTGCGCCAGCAGCAGGTCCATCACGCGCGTGGCGGTGGTGGGATCGAGGTTGCCGGTGGGCTCGTCGGCCAGCAGCAGGGCGGGGCGGTGTACCAGTGCGCGGGCGATGGCCACGCGCTGCAGTTGGCCGCCGCTGAGCTGCTGCGGCAGCCGTGCGCTGAAGGCCTCCAGGCCCACAGCGGCCAGCATGTGCTGCACCCGGGCCGCGTCGGTTTGGCCCAGCAGCATCAGCGGCAGGGCCACGTTCTGTGCCACGTCCAGGTGCGGCAGCACGTGGAAGGCCTGGAACACAAAGCCCACATGCGCACGGCGCCACAGCGCACGGGCGGTGTCGTCGAGCTGGCCCAGGTCGGTGGTGCCGTGGGTGATGCTGCCGGTGTCCCAGGTATCCAGCCCCGCCAGGCAGTTGAGCAGGGTGGACTTGCCCACGCCCGAATCGCCCACGATGGCCACAAACTCGCCGGGTGCCACGGCGACCTGCACGTTGGCGAACACCGGCGTGCTGCCGTAGTGCTTGCCCAGGTTCTCCACACGCAGCAGCGTCATGGCGTGGGCTGCTCCAGGCGCTGCAGCACGGCCTGCACCAGCGTGGCCACGGCATGGGGCTGGTCGCAGGCGATGGCGTGGCGCTGCGGCATGCTGCGCAGCCAGGTGATCTGGCGCTTGGCCAGTTGCCGTGTGGCGGCAATGCCGCGTTCGCGCAGGAAGGCCGTGTTCAACGGGGTGCCCGCAGGACGGCTGGCCTGGAAGTCGAGTTCTTCCCACACCTGCCGGTAGCCTACGCAGCGCATGGAGGGCAGGTCGGGGTGCAGGTCGCCGCGTGCGCGCAGGGCCGCCACCTCATCAATGAATCCTCCGGCCAGCATGGTGTCGAAACGCTGGGCGATGCGCTCATGCAGCCAGGCCCGGTTGTCGGGTTCTAAGGAAAAAAGCGCACTGGCGCCGGTGTTGTTTGTGTTGTCTGCTACTTTTTTGATAGTGTGAAAGCTCGACAACGGCTGGCCCGAGACATGCCAAACCTCCAGCGCACGTTGAATGCGCTGGCTGTCGCCGGGGGCCAGGCGCGCGGCCGTCACKGGGTCCACACGCGCCAGCTCGGCATGCAGGGCAGGCCAGCCCTGCTCGGCCGCCTGGGCTTCGATCTTGGCGCGCACCTCGGGGTCGGCGGCGGGCATGKCGTCRATGCCRTCRAACAGSGCCTTGAARTASAGCATGGTGCCGCCCACCAGCARYGGCAGKGCGCCGCGCGCGCGGATCTCGSCGATGAGCCGGGTGGCGTCCTGCACAAACTCGGCGGCGCTGTAGGCCTGCAGCGGATCGMGGATGTCGATSAGGTGGTGCGGCACGGCGGCGCGCTCGKCGGGCGTGGGCTTGGCGGTGCCAATGTCCATGCCCCGGTACACCAGGGCCGARTCCACGCTGATGATCTCGACCGGCCGGCCCTGTTTGCCCAGCACGGCGGCCAGCGCCAGTGCGCCGGCGGTCTTGCCCGACGCCGTGGGGCCCGCCAGAGCGATGGTGGGGAGGGTGTCAGGCGTGCTCACGGGGCGCTCCAAACTTCTGCACCAGCGTCCACGAGATCACGGCTAGCACCACCGACCAGAACCAGATCCCGTTAACCAGAGGCCACACCGTGCCATCGAGCCGCAGGCCCAGCCAGCCGCCAATGGCAAAGGCCGCCAGCATCATCATGAAACCGTTGAGTGCGGATGCGACGCCTGCCGCCTTGGGGAAAGGTCCTACGGCGCCACTTTGCCCGCAGGGCTGGTGGATGCCGTGCGCCACCATGAACAGGTAGAACGGTAGCGTCAGTGCCCAGGGGTGGTGCCAGCCCATCCAGGCCACCAGCGCCATCAGCGTGCCGCCGCTGGCGCTCAAGGCCCCGGCAATGGCCACCGTGCGCTGCAGGCCAAAACGTGCCAGCAGAGCGCGGCACACAAAGGTGCCCGCAAAGTAGGCCACGCAGGCAGACGCCATGACCCAGCCATACATGGTGCGCGTGAGGCCCAGCACGTCGATGTAGACGAACGAGGACGACGCCAGAAAGGTGAACAGCCCGCCATAGGTGGCCGTGGTCTGCAGCGAAAACGCCCAGAAGGTGGGGCTGCGCAACACCTGTTGCCAGGTACCCACCAGCGCACGGGGCTGCAGCGCTTGGGGGTTGCGGTGGGCCAGGGTCTCGGGCAAGCGCAATGCCACCAGCGCCAGCGTGACCACGGCATAAACCGTGAGAGCCAGCAGCGCAGCGCGCCAGCCCAGCCATTCGCTCAGCAGGCCACCCATGGGCGCGCAGATGCAGGCCACGATGCCCAGCCCCGTGAGCGCCTTGGACATGGCGCGGGCGCCCTCCAGCGGCGTATACAGGTCGCGCACGATGGCGCGCGCGCACATCACCACGGCACCCATGGCAGCACCCTGGGCGATGCGCCACAGAATCAGCAGGCCCATGGTCGGCGCAAAGGCGCTGCCCAGCGAGGCCACGGTGTAGATGGTCAGGCCCGCCAGCAGGATGGGGCGGCGGCCAAAGCGGTCAGACAGAGGGCCCCACACCATCTGAGAACAACCAAACGCCAGCAGCAGCCCGCTGAGCGTGAGCTGCGCCGCCGCCATGGGCGCGCCCAGGCTGCGGGTGAGCGCGGGCAGCGCGGGCAAGTACAGGTCGGTGGTGACGGGCTGGATGGACAGCAACAGGGCCAGTACCAGAATGGCCAGGCCGGGTTGGACAGAGACAGGGGCGGCCGCAGACGCTGCGGTGGCGGAGGGGGCAGACATATCTGTCTGAGCGTACCAGAAGGGGTGGGCGCGCTGCAGGCAGGGCGGTGGACCCAGGCGGTGAGAACTTGCGCAAATTTATGTATGACAAAGGTCGCGCGGGTGACATCCTGCCTTGCGCGGGGCGCAGCACCATGGTGGGGCGGTGGCTGGCAGCCCGTCATGCCTTGGACGCTGTTCTGAGGGACGCTTCGCCCGGATGCTGCACCAAGCAACACAACACAACACAACACCACAAGGAGACAAGCCATGGACAAGACTCCCAGCGCCTCTGCGGCGCAAACCACTCACCCTTTGCATCCTGCGCAGCCCCGGCGTTCTTGCGCATTCCCCGCCGCGCTGTGGCGGGCAGCCTGCGCTGCGGCGGCACTGGGTGTGGCCTTTGCGGCCCCAGCCCAGGCGCAGGCCCCGGCGCTACCAGCGCCAGAGACCGTGACGCTGGACAAGCTGGGCTACATGAGCACCTTCCCACCCGAAGGGGCGCAGCGTGTGGACCTGAGCAACTCGTACAAATACCCGCAGCTGCGCTGGGCCGTGCAGCACCTGCGCGAGCTGCAGCCGACACGCAATATCCGCCGGGGCGGTGCCGCACCATCTGCGTTGCCGGCCGACCCGCGACCATTGGGCGCAGTGGCATTCGATGACGACAAGGGCCAGCCCATCACGGTGGACCAATGGTTCACCCGCACCTACACCGATGCGCTGGTGGTGATGCACAAGGGCCGCGTGGTGTACGAGCGCTACGACAACCAGATGAAGCCCTACTCGCCGCATCTGCTGTTCTCGGTCACCAAGTCGTTCACCGGGCTCATGGCGGCGCAGCTGGCGCACGAGGGCAAGATCGACCCCGAGGCACTGGTGACCAAATACGTACCCGAGCTGGCGGAGTCTGCCTGGGGCGACATGAAGGTGCGCGATGTGATGGACATGACGGGCGCCGTGCGCTTCCGCGAGGTCTACACCGACCCCACCACCGAGATTTTTGGCTACAGCTGGTCCAGCAGCCTGCTGCCGCGTCCGCCCGGTTACCAGGGGCCGACCAATGTCTACGACTTCCTCAAGACGCTCAAGAAGGAAGGCGAACACGGCGCAGGTTTTGTATACCGCACCGTGCATTCTGAGGTGCTGGGCTGGATCGTGTCGCGCGCTACCGGCAAACACTGGGCCGAGCTCATGAGCGACAACATCTGGCAAAAGCTGGGCACCGAGGAAGACGCCCATGTGATGGTGGACAGCGTGGGCACGCCCCTGCAGGGCGCAGGCCTCAACGCCACGGCGCGCGACCTGGCGCGGTTTGGCGAGATGCTGCGCCTGGGCGGCAGCTTCAACGGCCAGAAGATTTTTGACAAGGCCGTGATCGACGACACCGCCAAGGGCGGCGACCGAGAGAAGTTCAAGATGGGGGGCATGGCCTTTCGGCCGGGCTACAGCTACCGCAACCAGTGGTGGGTGCTGCACAACGCCGACGGCGCCTACGAGGCCGCCGGCATCCACGGCCAGTTCATCCATGTGAACCCGGCTGCCGAGATGGTGGTGATCAAACTGTCGTCGCACCCCGTGGCGGGGGCAGGCTTTACCCACCCGCTCACCCTCAAGGCCTGGGCGGCACTGGCGCAGGCGGTGCGCCGCTGAGACAGCGCGGCTGACTCGTCGCGGCGAGCCGCTGCGCTTACTTCAGGTGAAACAGCGAGGCCACGGCCTCGCGGTATTGTCGTCGGCCCACAGAGTTGGTGTTGTGGTGCGAGCCACCYTCCACCAGCACAAACTGCTTGGGCTCCCGCGCTGCCTCATACAACTGGCGGCCTAGCGCGGGGCGGATCAGGCTGTCGKCGSTGCCATGCACCACCAGCAGCGGCGMGCCGATCTCGGCCACCTTGCGGATGGATTCGAACCGCTGCGTGATAAGGGGCGACACCGGCAGCCAGCCCCACTTGAAGGTGCTGACCACGTCGGGGATGCTGGTGAAGGTGCCTTCGACGATGGTGCCCTTTTCATCCGGTACCTGGCGCGCCAGGTCGATCGCAATGGCGCCGCCCAGCGAGTGGCCGAAGATGTAGCGCGGCTTGTCCGGGTGCTGCTCGGCCAGCCAGTTCCAGGCGGCGCGGGCGTCCTCGGCGGCGGTGGCCTCGGAAGGCAGGCCTGCGCTGCTGCGCCCAAAGCCCCGGTAGTCGATGGCCAGCACCGAAAAGCCCAGCTCCTGCATGCGCCGGATGCGGCCTGACGAGCCCGCCACGTTCCAGCGCGCGCCGTGCAGGTACAGCAGCACCGGCGCGCCGGCCTGGGTGTGGGGCAGCCACAGCCCGTGCAGGCGCTCGGCCTTGCCGCTGGCGTCGGAGGCGAACTCGATCCAGACGTCCTGCATGCCTTCGGTGGACGGCGCGCCGCCCCAGCTGCGGTCGCTGGGCTGGAAGATCCATTCGCGCTGCTTGGCGTCAAGGGTGGCGCAACCCACGCTCACGGCCACCACCAGCCCCAGGGATGCAAGAAGAGGGATTCGTTTCATCGTCCGACTGATTCTGGCGCAGGTACAAAAGTTCGGTGAGGATCAAGCACGGGAGCCGGTGGCTTGCAGTGGTAGAGCAGACGATACCCCTGGCGCCGTTCCGGCGCTGGCGCCAGCACGCCGTTCACGACAGCCGCGAGGCCGACTGCATGGGCGAGGAGGTATCGATGGAAAGCTCTCCTGCATCCTGCGTGGTCACGCCGGCCGCCAGGCGCACGCGCAGCGCCAGGTCGGTGCGCGAGTCCGCGTTGTGCAGGGCCTCGTCCAGCGAGATACGGCCGTTGGTGTAGAGCTGGTACAGCGCCTGGTCAAAGGTGCACATGCCGATCTCGGTGCTGTGGCCCATGGCCTCCTTGATGCCCGAAAACTCGCCCTTGGCGATCAGGTCGGCGATGTAAGGCGAGTTGAGCATCACCTCCACCGCAGGCACCAGCTTTTCGTGCAGGCCGGGGATCAGGCGCTGCGAGATCACGCCGGCCAGGTTCAGGCTCAGGTCCATCAGCAGCTGGTGGTGGGCGTCTTCGGGGAAGAAATTGATGACCCGCTCCATGGCCTGGTTGGCGTTGTTGGCGTGCAGGGTGGACAGGCACAGGTGGCCGGTCTCGGCATAGGCAATGGCCTGCTTCATGGTGTTGCGGTCGCGGATCTCGCCGATCATGATCACGTCCGGCGCCTCGCGCAGCGCGTTCTTCAGGGCCTCTTCGTACGACTGCGTGTCGATGCCCACCTCGCGCTGGTCCACCACCGAGCGCTTGTGCGCGTGCAAAAACTCCAGTGGGTCTTCGATGGTGAGGATGTGGCCCGTGACGTTCTCGTTACGGTAGTTGATCATCGACGCCAGCGTGGTCGATTTGCCCGAGCCCGTGGCCCCGGTCACCAGCACCAGGCCACGCTTGCGCAGCACCAGCTTTTCCAGCACCGGGGGCAGGCCCAGCGCGGCCAGCGGCGGGATCTTGTTCTTGATGTAGCGCACCACCATGCCGGTTTCGCCGCGCTGCACGAACACGTTGACCCGAAAGCGCCCCAGGTTCTCGGCCGAGATCGACAGGTTCATCTCCTGCTTGGCCTCGAACTCGCCGATCTGCTTTTCGTTCATCACCGCGTAGGCCAGCTGCTTGACCTGGCCGGGCAGCAAGGCGGGCATCTTCAACGGGTGCGTGACCCCTTCGATCTTGAGATTGACCGGCGCACCGACACTGAAAAAGAGGTCCGAGCCTCCTTTTTCGACCATGACGTTCAAGAAGCTGAAGATTTCCACGGCGGACTCCCGAAAGTGTGCGTATTGGTTTCCAAGTGCAGCATAGCCTGCACTGCGCTGTGCGCCAAAAACAAAGGGGCCGAAGCCCCAGTGATTTGCTGCGTGAACAGGCTCTTGGAACGCAAACACGTTCCAAGGCCCGGCCCTCCCCCTTACACCACGCCCTGCGCCAGCATGGCGTCGGCCACCTTCACAAAGCCGGCGATGTTGGCGCCGTCGATGTAGCTCACGCTGCCATCGGCGCGCTTGCCGTAGTGCAGGCAGGCTGCGTGGATGCCCTGCATGATCTGCAGCAGTCGGGCGTCCACCTCCTCGCGGGGCCAGGACAGGCGGGCGGCGTTCTGGCTCATCTCCAGGCCGGATGTGGCCACGCCGCCTGCGTTGCTGGCCTTGCCGGGGGCGTACAGCACGCCTGCGGCCTCAAAGGCCTTGGCGGCCTCGATGGTCGAGGGCATGTTGGCGCCCTCGGCCAAGCAGAGCACGCCGTTCTGGATCAACGTTTTCGCGTCGTTCTCGTCCAGCTCGTTTTGCGTGGCGCAGGGCAGGGCCACGTCCACCTTCACATGCCAGGGGCGGACACCGGCTTCAAACTTCACACCCGTGCGGGCGGCGTAGTCGCTCACGCGGCCGTAGAGGTGGTTCTTCACATCCATCAGGATGGCGAGCTTTTCGGGAGTGAAGCCATCCTCGTCCACCACGGTGCCGCTGGAGTCCGACACCGTCACCACCTTGGCGCCCAGCTCCATCGCCTTTTGCACGGCGTATTGCGCCACGTTGCCCGAGCCGGACACCGACACGCGCAGGCCGTCGAACGAACGGCCTCGGGTCTTGAGCATTTCCTGCGCAAAGTACACCGTGCCGTAGCCTGTGGCTTCAGGGCGGATCAGCGAGCCGCCGAACGACAGGCCCTTGCCGGTGAACACACTGGCCGCGTTGTTGGCCAGCTTTTTGTACATGCCCGCCATGAAGCCCACCTCGCGGCCGCCCACGCCGATGTCGCCGGCGGGCACATCGGTGTCGGGGCCCACATGGCGGTACAGCTCGGTCACGAATGCCTGGCAAAAGCGCATGACTTCGCCAGGGCTCTTGCCCTTGGGGTCGAAATCGGAACCGCCCTTGCCACCACCCATGGGTAGCGTGGTCAGTGCGTTCTTGAAGGTCTGCTCAAACGCCAGGAACTTGAGCACCGACAGGTTGACCGACGGATGAAAACGCAGGCCGCCTTTGTACGGGCCGATCGCCATGCTGTGCTGGATGCGGTAGCCCCGGTTGACCTGCACGCCGCCATGGTCGTCCACCCAGGACACGCGGAACATCACGATGCGCTCGGGCTCCACCAGCCGCTCCAGCAGACCATGCTCGGCATAGCGCGGGTGCTGCGCGATGAACGGCCAGAGGCTTTCCATCACTTCGGTGACGGCTTGCAGGAATTCCGGCTGGCCGGGGTTGCGGAGCGCCACGTGGGAAAGGAAGCTCTCGGCGGTCGCGTGTTTCATGGTTCAAAAGGCTTTCAGCATCAAAAGGTCAACAACGTCAAAGATCGCTAACGCACCGGTTTGGCGCACTGCAACATCGAATTATGTTCAAAAGTTATACGTTCATGCCGATGCCTATGCACAATGGTGGGGAATGTGGCCGAGATATTTGCCACATATTGGTGCGGTTGGTGTGTGGTGCGGCCGTCATGCGTTTGCAAAATGGACGTCATGGTCTTGTCACATGCCGACCCCACAGTTCGGCGGTTCTACCAACAACATAGCGAGGAGAAGAGCATGCACATCACTGGTGTGAAATGGGGAGCGCTGGCCATGGTGGCCACGCTGGCAGCCTGCGGCGGCAGCGACAACTATCCGTACCCCACCCTGAACGGCGACAAGCCCCTGGTGATCGGCCACCGGGGCACGGCGGGCTACCGGCCCGACCACACGCTGGAGGGCTACAAGCTGGCCATCGACATGGGCGCCGACTTCATCGAGCCCGACCTGGTTGCCACCAAGGACGGTGTGCTGGTTGCCCGCCATGAGCCCAACATCACGGGCACCACGGATGTCTCCACCCGCGCCGAGTTTGCGGGCCGCAAGACCAAGAAAGTGGTCGATGGCGTAGAGGAGGAAGGCTGGTTTGTCACCGACTTCACCCTGGCCGAACTCAAGACCCTGCGCGCCATCCAGCCTCTGTCGGACCGCGACCAGTCGTACAACGGCAAGTTCCAGATCCCCACCTTTGAAGAAGTGCTGGACCTGGCCAAGACCGAAGGCGCCAAGGCCGGCCGCACGGTTGGCGTGTACCCCGAGACCAAGCACCCCACCTACCACGTCAAGCAAGGCCTGCCGCTGGAAGACCGCCTGCTGGCCATCCTGGCCAAGTACGGCTACACCTCCAAGAGCTCGCCCGTCATCATCCAGTCGTTCGAGGTTTCCAACCTCAAGTACCTGCGCACCAAGACCCAGGTGCGCCTGGTGCAGCTGGTGGACGCAGACGATGTGAACCCCGATGGCACCATGTCGCTGGTGGCCCCGTACGACAAGCCCTATGACTTTGCCGTGGCCGGTGACTCGCGCACCTTCGCCAGCCTGCTGACCCCCGCAGGCCTCAAGGAAGTCAAGACCTATGCCGACGGCATTGGCCCCTGGAAGCCGTACCTGATCCCCTCCAAGCAAGTGGATGCCAACAAGGACGGCAAGGCCGACGACCTGAATGGCGACGGCAAGATCGACGAGCGCGACCGCGTGATGATGGCGCCCACCGACGTGGTGAAGAACGCCCACGCCGAAGGCCTGTTCGTGCACGCTTACACCTTCCGCAACGAAGCCAAGCGCCTGGCCTCGGACTTCAAGGGCGACCCCAAGGCCGAGTACAAGTTGTTCTTCAACCTGGGTGTGGACGGCGTGTTCAGCGACTTTACCGACACCGCCAAGGCTGCGCGGGACAACTGACCGCGACATCGGCCGTGACAGTGCGGCGTGCCGAACGCCCACAAAAAAGCCCGCATGCGCGGGCTTTTTTTATGCATTGCGCTTGTGTCAGAACCCCAGCGCAAACCCCAGGCTCAACAAGGTGCGACCTTGCTGGCGGCCCACGGTAGCGTCAAGCTGCTTGCCTGGCGCCCACTCCCAACGTGCACCCGTCTGAAAGGTAGGGGCGCTGCCCCGGGTGCCAAAGGCCTCCAGGTGCGGCGTGATGGCACCCCAGCTGCGTTCCACCGATGCGCCCCAGGTGGCGCGCCAGGACTGGCCGCGCTCGCGCTGGCTGCCCAGGTTGGCATTGACCACGCCCCAGGTCGCGGCGCAGGTGCCGATGAGATTGAGCGCGACCACGCTGCCTGCGCTCTGCCCGGCACCTTGGCGCCGGTGCACGACGCCGGCGCTGCTGCCGGCATTGCAGCCTTGTTCTTGCGCGGGGCTCCACAGCCACTTGGCCTGCACGCCTTGCAAGGTATGGCGCTCGTTGCGGTCACGTGCCAACACGGCGCCCAACTCCAGTCCGGCCATGGGAGTGAAGGCAGGGGCCATGTACACCGTGCCGGGCTGGCCGCGCTGGCCCTCCCACCACACTTCGACGTGACCATGGCCCACCTCGTCCACGCCCGCATCGTCCACGGTCAGGGGGCGCCCGGCGTGGGCGGACCAGGCCACGCACAGGGTGGTAGTGGCTGCCAGCATGCGCGATGCGGTGGCGTGGGTGGTACGGTGGTAGCGGTGCTGGGTCATGGAGGGCGGTGGGCAATGGCTGGAGGAAAGGGCTCTGGCTATGTCGCGGGCGGGGAAGTGCCCACCGCTACCGACCGCGCAGGAACAGCGCATCCAGCTCCTTCATGCTCAACTGCCGCCAGGTGGGGCGGCCGTGGTTGCACTGGTCGGAGCGGTCGGTGGTTTCCATCTGGCGCAGCAGGGCGTTCATCTCGTCGATGGTGAGCTTGCGGTTGGCCCGCACGGCACCGTGGCAGGCCATGGTGCCCAGGATTTCATTGCGGGCGCGTTGCACCACGGTGGTGGCGTCGTGGGCGGCCAGCTCGGCCAGCACGCTGCGGGCCAGCTCTACCGGGTCGCCCTGCGCCAACGTGGTGGGCACGGCGCGCACGGCCAGCGTCTTGGGCGAGAAGGGCACCACCTCCAGGCCCAGCGTGGCCAGCACGTCGGCAGACTCTTCGGCCGTGGCGACTTCCTGCGGCGTGGCGGCGAAGGTGGCGGGGATCAGCAAGGGCTGGCTGGCAATGCGCGCGCCACTGTCCACCTGGGCCTTCAGGCGTTCGTAGACGATGCGCTCGTGGGCGGCATGCATGTCCACCACCACCATGCCCTGGGCGTTTTCGGCCAGGATGTACACGCCGTGCAACTGGGCCACGGCCTTGCCCAGGGGCCAGGCGGTTTCGTTGCCATCGCGGCCCACGGGCCAGGCCATGGGTGGGTTGCTGGCCAGGGGCTCGGTGGGGGAGCCTGCAACCGGAGCGGCCGTCTGTACTGAAGGCGCACCGTCCCAGGGCGTGGCAGATGCATGGGATGCGGCAGGCGTTGCCCATGTTGCGGGCGCATCTGCCTGGGCTGAGGGCGCCCACAAACCGCCCATGGCCGCGCCCGATGCGGGGTCTGCCACGGGGCTGGCAGGCGTCGCACTGCGCGGCCCCCACAGAACCTGCAGGTCTTCCACACGGTGACCACGTTCTTCAAATTTGATAGCGGCCTGGGCATTCCACACCGGCGCTTGGGGCGTCTGGGGCTTGAAATGCTCCCCATCACCGGCTGCGGAGGGGTTGGGTGCCGCCGCAGCCGCTGCCAATGCGGCCGCCCGTGGCGCAGCCAGTGCGTTTTCCACCGCATGGCGTACGGCCTGGTGCACCTCGCGGCTGTCGCGAAAGCGCACCTCGATCTTGGTGGGGTGCACGTTCACGTCCACACGCGCCGGGTCGATCTCGACATACAGCGCATAAATGGGCTGCTTGTGCCCGTGCAGCACGTCCTCGTAGGCGCTGCGGGCGGCGTGCGTGAGGACCTTGTCGCGCACGAAGCGGCCGTTGACGTAGCAATACTGGTGGTCGGGCCGCGAGCGCGCCGCGTCGGGCAGGCCTGCGCGGCCGGTGACGGTGACCGGGCCCACGCGGTGCTGCACGGCGACCGACTGGGTGACGAAGTCTTCGCCCAGCACGTCCGACAGGCGGCGGGCCAGCGCGTCATGGGCGTCCTGCGGATCACCCTGGCCCGGCACAAAGGTGGCGCGCCACTGCTCCACCAGCTTGCCTTCGTGCCAGATGGCAAAGCCCACGTCGGGCCGTGCCAGTGCGTGGCGGCGCACGGATTCAATGCAGTGCGCCAGCTCGGTGGCGTCGGTTTTCAAGAACTTGCGGCGCGCGGGCGTGGAGAAGAACAGTTCCTTCACCTCCACCGTGGTGCCGGTGCTGCGCGCGGCGGGGCGCAGCTCACCACTGCGGGCGTCCAGCAAGAAGGCGCTGGCCTGTGCGGCCGGGCGCGAGAGCAGGGCCATCTCCGACACCGAGGCAATTGCCGCCAGTGCCTCGCCCCGAAAGCCCATGGTGGCAACGGTCTCCAGGTCGTTCAGGTTGGTGATCTTGCTGGTGGCGTGGCGGCGCAGGGCCACAGGCAGCTCTTCTTTAGGGATGCCGCCGCCATCGTCCTCCACGGTGATCAGCCGCACGCCACCGGCCGACAGGCGCACGGTGATCTGCGTGGCACCCGCATCGAGCGCGTTGTCCACCAGCTCGCGCACCACCGAAGCGGGGCGCTCCACCACTTCACCCGCAGCAATCTGGCTGATGAGTTCATCGGGCAGATCGCGGATGGGGCGGCGCGTGGTGGTGGGGGGGCTGGAGGCGGGCTGCGCCGCTGCGAGGAAGGGGGTGGTGTCGTTCACCCACCGGATTTTAGGGCGGGGGCTGCGCAGGGGTATCGGGCTGGGGTGGGGCGTGATGGGGATAATGCGCCCACCTTTTTTCCGCGCCGCGCCCGGGCCCGCCTTTTCATGGAACTTGTCACTTTTCTCATCGACTTCATCCTGCATGTGGACAAGTATCTGGAGGCGTTTGTGCAGGCCTATGGCATGTGGGTGTACGCCCTGCTGTTTGCCATTGTGTTTGTCGAGACAGGCCTGGTGGTGATGCCKTTYYTGCCSGGCGACTCGCTGCTSTTCATCGTKGGCGCGCTGTGCGGYGYSGGSMTSATGAGCTTTCCGCTGGCSTGYGCRGTGCTSMTKGCSGCGGCCATCYTGGGCGACCAGTGCAACTACTSCATCGGTCGCTAYTTYGGSCCCAAGGTGTTCMAGTGGGAGGAYTCGCGCTGGTTCAACCGCCGGGCGTTCAACCAGGCGCACGAGTTTTACGAGCGCTACGGCGGCATCACCATCGTGATCGCGCGTTTCATGCCCTTCATCCGCACGTTTGCGCCCTTCGTGGCGGGCGTGGCGGAAATRAATCGCGCCAAGTTCACCGCCTACAACGTGGGCGGGGCGCTGTTGTGGGTGCTGGGCATTGCCACGGCCGGGTACTTCTTCGGCAACTTTGCGTGGGTCAAGGAGAACCTGGACAAGATCATCTGGGCGATGATTTTTGTGCCGGGCCTGATCGCCATCTTTGGCGCCTGGCGCGCCGGGCGCCAGGCCCGCACAGCCTGACAGGCAGCGAATTTGCTGCAAATAAAAGAGCGGCAGGCGCATGATTTACATGCGCCTGCCGCTCTTTTTATGCCCAGATCAACACCCTGGGCGGGGAGAGAAGTCCCAGAGGCTTAACGGCGGTAAGGGCGGCGTTGGTCGCGGTCTTCGCCCACTTCATGGCCGATGAGGGCGCCAGCAGCGGCACCGCCGATGGTGCCCACGGGGCCGCCGAAGATGGCGTTACCGGCAACGCCGCCGACCACGGCGCCGACGCCAGTGCCGACCTGGGCGTTGGTGGGGTTGGATGCACAACCACCCAGTGCCAGGGCCGCAGTGCAGGTAGTCGCAAGAAGAATGTGACGGATGTTCATGGCGAGATTCCTTGATGGTTGTGGAGTCAGGCCGGGGTCCCCAATCCGCGGTAGCGGCTGAAGCTCGACCTGTGCCTCTACTGTGGCTGCCCGGCCGCGCGGTGGCTGTAGGCAGGCAAGGGTGCTGGGTGTAGGACAGGCGGCACAGGAGGAACTAAGGGTTTCCCTGCGCCTGTCGCTGTTGCCAACCGGGTTGCGCAGGCAGATCATTTCCTTGTCATACAAAACTTACACAAGGACACGCGATGACCCAGCACATCCAGCAAGCCGGCCGGGGCGGCGTGGGCACCCAGCTGACGGTGGCGCAGCAGATCGGGTTGATTGTGGGCGTGGCGGTGCTGGCGCTGGTGGTCGTCCTGGYGCTGAGCCTGGTGCGTGTGCAGCGCCTGGGGGCCACGRTGGATCAGCTGGCCACCGAGCAGGTGGAGCGGCTGCAACTGGCGCTGCGCTGGCGCAGCAACATCGCCGTCAATTCCACGCGTGTGTTCTCCATCGCCCAGACCGAGGGCGATTACCTCCAGAACTATTTCAAGGAGGCAGTGGCCGCCACCACCGCCGATACCAGCAAGGTGCAAAAGCGCTATACCGAGCTGGAAAACAGCCCGGAGGGCCTGCGCATCCAGGAAGAGCTGGCCACCATCCGCAAGTCGTACCTGGAGTCGCGCGACAAGTCGCTGGAGCTGAAAAAGGCGGGTGACATGGCCCAGGCGCGCGCCTATGCGCTGGGCACGTTTGCGCCAGTGCTGGACAAGTACAACGCCGTGGCTGACAAGATGGTGGATTACCAGGTGCGCCGCTCGGCCGAGCAGGCGGCCGAGGCGGCAGAGCTCATACAGTCCTACCGCATGACCGTGCTGGTGGCGGGTGTGGCGGGGCTGGCGCTGCTGGTGGTGCTGTCTTGGGTGGTGGTGCAGCGCATCCGCCGCTCGCTGGGGGCGGTGAGCGCGGTGGCGCAGCGCATTGGCGAGGGTGACCTGTCCCAACCCATCGAGGTGCAAGGGCGTGGCGAGGTGGCCGAGATGATGCGTGCCATGCAGGGCATGCAGACCTCGCTGGTGCGCATCGTGGGCGACGTGCGGCACAGCAGCGACAGCATTGCCACGGGCTCCAGCGAGATCGCGATGGGCAATGCCGACCTGAGCCAGCGCACCGAGGAACAGGCCAGCAACCTGGAGGAAACGGCTGCCTCCATGGAAGAGATCACCAGCACCGTGAAGAACAACGCCGACACCGCGCGCAAGGCGGCCACGCTGGCCGGCTCGGCATCGCAGGCGGCGGTCAAGGGCGGCGAGGTGGTGGGCCAGGTGGTGACCACCATGCAGGACATTTCGGCCGCGTCCCGAAAGATCACCGACATCATCAGCGTGATCGATGGCATTGCGTTCCAGACCAACATCCTGGCGCTGAACGCGGCGGTAGAGGCAGCCCGTGCCGGCGAGCAGGGCCGTGGGTTTGCAGTGGTGGCCAGCGAGGTGCGCAGCCTGGCCCAGCGCAGCGCCGAGGCGGCCAAGGAGATCAAGGCCCTGATCAGTGCCAGTGTCGAGAAGGTGGAGAACGGCACCCAGCTGGTGAGCAACGCCGGGCAGAGCATGGAAGACATCGTCGCCCAGGTGCAGCGGGTGAGTGACCTGATTGGCGAAATCTCCAGCGCCACGGGCGAGCAGACCATCGGCATCAGCCAGGTGGGCGAGGCGGTGATGCAGCTGGACCAGGTCACCCAGCAGAATGCGGCCCTGGTGGAGCAGAGCGCTGCGGCGGCCGACAGCCTCAAGCACCAGGCGGCGCGGTTGTCAGAGATCGTGAGCGTGTTCCGGCTGGGGCGCTGACCGCCTTCAGTGCCGCACGGTCTTCACCCCCTCAGGCCTTCGGGGCCCGGAGTGCAAAGAAGCCAATAAGCCAAGAGGCCAAAGAAGCCTCAGGTTTTCTCCGCAGGCTTGAGGCACATCGTCACCAGCAGTGAGGCAGGTTGTACCGCTTTGAGCGAATGCAGCGCGCGCGGTGCCAAGTGCACAAAGTCGCCGGGATGCAATTGCTGCACGCCCAGCTCGCTCGCAAACTCCACCACGCCCTCGATGCACTGCACGGTGGCCTCGCCGGGCGTCTGGTGTTCTTTCATGGATTTGCCCACGGGCAGGACCACCCGCATGACTTCAAGCTGGCCGGCTTTGAGGACGGCGGTGGTGACGGTGTCGGCCAGTCGTGCTCCCAGGGGACGCACGCTGACGATCTGACCAGATTGGGCGTGGGGCAGGGCCATGGCAGTTCTCCTTGCTGGCCAAGGCGCGGTGCGCGCCCGGCCGATGCAGGCTACTGTGCCTGCAGTTGGCAGTGCGCGCAAGGTGGGCTGGCCGTCCCGCGCGCGATGTCCCTGCCTGCCTACACCGACCGGCTGCGCGCCAGTGGCGGGTTCTTGGCGAAGTAGCGCGTGATGCCGCGCATCAGCGCGTCGGCCAGCTGCTCCTGGTAGGCGCTGCTGCGCAGGCGCTTTTCTTCTTCGGGGTTGCTGATGAAGGCGGTTTCGACCAGCACGCTCGGGATGTCGGGCGCCTTGAGCACCGCAAAGCCCGCCTGCTCCACGCGCGGCTTGTGCAGCTTGCCCACGTTGCCGATCTCCCCCAGCAGCACGGTGCCGAGCTTGAGGCTGTCGTTGATCTGCGCGGTGGTGCTCATGTCCAGCAGCGCGCGCTGCACATGCTGGTCCTTGGACTGCACGTTGATGCCGCCCACCAGGTCGGCCTGGTTCTCCTTGTTGGCCAGCCAGCGGGCGGCGGTGCTGGAGGCCCCGCCCTGGCTCAGCGCAAACACGCTGGCGCCGCGCGCCTCGGGCGTGGTGAAGGCGTCGGCATGGATGGAGACGAACAGGTCGGCCTGCACGCGCCGGGCTTTTTGCACGCGGGTGCCCAGGGGCACAAAGTAATCGCCGTCGCGCGTGAGGTAGGCGCGCATGGGGTTGCCACCCACGGTGGTGGCGTTGATGCGGTCGCGCAGCAGGTGGGCCACGCGCAGCACCACGTCTTTTTCGCGGGTGCCGGAGGGGCCAATGGCGCCGGGGTCTTCGCCCCCGTGGCCAGGGTCGAGTGCCACGATGATGATGCGGTCGGTCTCGGTGGCTGTGGGACGGTTGCCAGGTCGTGAGGGCGCGGCAGGGGCGGCGCTGGGCGCGGGTGCTGCGGCCACCACGGGCGGCTGGGCTGTGGTGCCGGACTGCGCGGGGCCATTGGCGCGTTGCGCGATCAGGTCGCCCAGCGGGTCGTGCTCTGCGGCGCGGGCTGTGGCGGGTGCGGGCGATGGCGCAGGCGTGGCGGCCGGGCCGCTGGCATCGCGCAGGCGCTCGGCAATCAGTGCCTCCAGCGGGTCCACAGGCGCTGCGGGGTACAGGTCAAACACCAGCCGGTGGCGGTAGGCGGCGACGGGTGGCAGGGTGAACACCTGCGGCATGGCGGGCTGCTTGAGGTCCACCACCAGGCGCACCACCCCCGGTGCGTTCTGGCCCACGCGGATGCCCGCGATGTTGGGGTCGTCGGGTTTGACCTTGGCCACCAGTTCGCGCAGCTCGGGGCTCAGGTCGATGCCCTCGATGTCCACCGCCAGGCGCGGCGGCGAGGTCACGAAGAACTGCTTGGCCACCAGCGCGCCATCGGACTCGATGGTCACCCGCGAGTATTCGGGTGCGGGCCAGACGCGCACGGCCACGATGGTGGCGCCGCGTGCAATCTGCTGTGCGCCCAGCAGCAGCACCAGGCTGCTGGCGCGCAGCACGGCACGGCGCGATGGCTGGGAAGCGGCGTGGCGGTCGGGCAGGGTGGGTTCGTTCACGGTGTCTCAGAGAGCTTGCAGCAGGCTGCGCCCCGTGGCGGTGGGGGCATGCAGCGTGACCTTCCTTTCGGTGTCATCCATTGCTTCAATGTGGATAGCAAGGTCTGCAAGCGGGGTAAGCGCTGCGGCCTTTTCCGGCCATTCTGCCACCTTGAGACCGGGGTTGGCAAAAATGTCCCTGAAACCGGCGTCTTCCCACTCGCGCGGATCGTCAAAACGGTAGAAGTCGAAGTGCCAGATCGAGAGACCCGGCGCCTCGTGGGGCTCCACAACAGCGTAAGTGGGGCTCTTGATGCGGCCCTGCACGCCCAGCGCGCGCAGCAGGTGGCGCACCAGGGTGGTCTTGCCCGCGCCCAGGTCGCCGTGCAGGGTCACGAAGGCGTTGGCCAGCAGGGGCTGGGTGGCCAGGCGCTGGGCAAAGGCGGCGGTGTCTTCCTCGCTGTGCCAGGTGAAATGGCGCGTGGTTTCTGCAGGGGGGGTGGCCGCAGCATCGGTGCCGCTTTCTACAATCTGGCCGGTATGTGGTGCAACAGTCAACTCGTTCCTCAAATGCAGGAGTGGGCCCGCGAGCTGGGATTTTCCCAAATCGGCGTGGCGGGGGTGGACTTGTCTGCGGCCGAGCCGGGTCTTGCGGCCTGGCTGGCGCAGGGGTTCCATGGTGACATGCATTACATGGCATTCCACGGCATGAAGCGCGCGCGCCCTGCCGAGCTGGTGCCCGGCACCGTGAGCGTGATCACGGCGCGCATGGATTATTTGCCGCGCGATACCGCCAGGGATGCGCCCGGGGGCTGGCAGGCGGCCGAACTCTCACGCCTGCAGCGCCCGCACGAGGGCATCGTCTCCGTCTATGCCCGGGGCCGGGATTACCACAAGGTGCTGCGCGCCCGGCTGCAAAAGCTCAGCGACCGCATCGCCGAGGCCATCGGCCCGTTTGGCCACCGCGTGTTCACCGACTCCGCGCCGGTGCTGGAGGCCGAACTGGCTGCGCGCAGCGGCCAGGGCTGGCGCGGCAAGCACACGCTGGTGCTCAACCGCGAGGCGGGGTCCATGTTCTTCCTGGGCGAGATTTATGTGGACATGGCGCTGCCCCAGAGCGAGCCCGTCACCCCGCACTGCGGCAGCTGCAGCGCGTGCGTCGACATCTGCCCCACACAGGCCATCGTCGCGCCGTACCGCGTTGACGCGCGGCGCTGCATTTCGTACCTCACCATCGAACACGCCGGGCCCATCCCTGTGGAGCTGCGCCCGCTGATGGGCAACCGCATCTATGGCTGCGACGACTGCCAGCTGATTTGCCCCTGGAACAAGTTTGCGCAGGTCAGCCGCCTGCCCGATTTTGACGAGCGCAAGGGCCTGTCGGGCCAGCAGCTGGTGCACCTGTTTGCGTGGGACGAAGCCACCTTTTTGCGCATGACCGAGGGCGGCCCCATCCGCCGCATCGGCCATGAGCGCTGGCTGCGCAATGTGGCCGTGGCGCTGGGCAATGCGCTGCGTGCCACGGGCGATGGGGCCTTGCGCGCTGCGCTGCAGTCGCGGGCCGAGGATGCCAGCGCGCTGGTGCGGGAGCATGCGGCCTGGGCTTTGGACGCTGCTTGAGGGCGTTTTTGGAAGAAATAGCCTGGTAGCGCTAGTGCAATATGCCTTGGCAGCTATCAAAATAGGAGTGGTCGCCGTTGCTCCGGGTCCTCACTGCACCAGCAGCCCCGTCTGCCGCAAAGTGCCCACCAGCCCCTGGACGAACTCCGCATATCCGGCAGCGTTGGCGTGGATCTGGTCCGACCGCAACCGCTCTTGCGCCAGCACGCTCGACCAGCCTTTGGCATGCAGCGGGATCTTCAGCTCTTCAGCAACCTCCTCGTACAGCGGGTGGTCGCTCAGGCGGCCGGCAGCGGCCATGAGCGACAGCTCCGGCACAGCCACCAGCAGCACCTGGGCGCCGCTGGCCCGTGCCTCGGTGCAGATGCGCAGGATGTTGGTGCGCGCGGTGGCAGCACTCTGGCGCCGCAAAAAGTCATTGCCGCCAATGCCCACGATGACCAGCGCGGGCTGGTGCTGTTGCAACAGGCCCGGCAGGCGCGCAAGCGCCTGGGCCGAGGTGTCGCCCGACACACCGCCGTTGACCACCTTCCAGCCCGTCAGGCGCGCCAGTTCGGCGGGGTAGGCGGTGTCGGCCGAGGCTCCCACGCCCGATGTGAGCGAGTCGCCCAGCGCCAGCACCGTGGCGCCCGGCGGTACCGCCTGGGCACGCGGCGGTTTGCGGCCGCAGGCGACCAGACCCAAAGCGGCGACCAGACTGGCGCCCAGCAGCCGCCTGCGGTTCAGGCCCCGGCTCATCGCAGCACCCCCAGCGCAAACGGCAGGCTCACGATGCCCAGCAAGGTGGACAGCGTGACCAGCCCCGCCACATACGGCCCGTTGTAGCCCATGCGCGCCGCCAGCACATAGCAGGTCGATGCCGTGGGCAAGGCTGCAAACGCCAGCAGCACGGTGGTCTGCACGGCATCGAGCCCGAACATGCGGGCCATGCCAAACGCCACGAGCGGCTGCACCAGGTGGCGGATGGCCAGCACCGACACGCTCAGTGTCTTGCCCCGCGTGAGCAGACCAAACTGCAGTCCCGCTCCGGCCGCCATCAGGCCCAGCGCCAGCGATGCAGCGCTGATGCGGCTGACCGTGGGCACGGCCCATTCGGGGATTTGAAAGCCCAGCAGATTGGCCACCAGCCCCGAGGCGGTGGCGATGATCAGCGGGTTGCGCAACAGCTCGCGCGCAAAGCTGTGCTGCCCGTGCCGGGCCATGGGCCACACCGCAGCCACATTGAACAKCGGCACGCACACGCCGATCAGCACCGCRATCAKCARCAGGCCYTGSGYRCCSGCCAGYCGCTCGGCRAKCGCCAGGCMRATGAAGGAGTTGAAGCGGAASSCSAYCTGCGCGCTGGCCGCATGGTCGCGCACATCAATGTGCTTGCCCACCCAGGGCCAGTGCGGCAGGCTGTAGGCCAGAGCGATGCCGATCACGCCCGACAGCATGCCCGCGCCAATCAGCCCCGACGCGGCGCCAATATCCATCGGGCTTTTGACGATGGACTGGAACAGCAGCACCGGGAACAGCAGGTAGTACACCAGACTCTCCACCGGCTGCCAGACCGAGCGGTTCAGGGCGGTGTACCGGCAGATCAGGTAGCCCAGGAAGATGAGTGAAAAGTCGGGGAGCAGAAGTTGGGCGTAGTTCACACACCGAGAATACTTGATGCATGGCAAGCCGCACGGGGGCTCCCGGCAGGCTGAATGGGGCAGGGGGACTGCCCACCCCCACTTTGTTTCTAGGGTTAGCCCTTATGTGGAATCCGCAGGGCGGTTTGGCGTGCGTTGGGCATACCATCTGCGCTGTTTGTTGTTACCCCGCACGAAGGAGATTTCCATGCATCGTCGTCAATGGCTTGCGCTGACCGTACTGGCTGCCGCAGCTGGATCGGCTGCCGCACAAGGCTACCCCAACAAGGTGATCCGGCTGGTGGTGCCCTTTGCACCCGGTGGCACCACCGACATCATTGCGCGCGTGATCGCCGAGCCCCTGGGCCGCGTGCTTGGCCAAAGCGTGATCGTGGACAACAAGGCCGGTGGCGGCGGCATTGTGGGTGCGGCCGAACTCGCCCGTGCCACGGCCGACGGCTACACGCTGGGCGTGGCCACCGTGTCCACCACCGCAGCCAACCCCGCCATCAACCCCAAGACGCCGTACAACCCGCTGACGGACTTCTCGCCCATCATCAACATTGCGGCCACCCCCAACATCATTGCGGTGAACCCCAGCTTCCCGGCCAAGGACTACAAGGCGTTTGTGGCGGAACTCAAGAAGTCGCCTGGCAAGTATTCGTACTCGTCGTCCGGCACGGGCGGCATCGGCCACCTGCAGATGGAGCTGTACAAGAACCTCTCGGGCACCTTTGTGACCCACATCCCCTACCGGGGCGCGGGCCCGGCCCTGAACGACACCGTGGCGGGCCAGGTCCCCATGATTTTTGACAACCTGCCCTCGGCGCTGCCCTTCATCAAGGAAAACCGCCTGGTGCCCATCGTCGTTGCGGCGCCCCAGCGCGTGGCGGCCCTGCCCAATGTGCCCACCTTCAAGGAACTGGGCCTGGAGCCGGTGAACCGCATGGCCTACTACGGCATCGTGGGTCCCAAGGGTCTGCCCAAGGATGTGGTGGACAAGATCAACGCCGGTGTGCGCAAGGCCCTGGAAGACCCGGCCGTGAAGAAGCGCATCGAAGACACGGGCTCGCTCGTGATCGGCAACACGCCCGAGCAGTTTGCAGAGCAGATCAAGGCCGAGTTCGCGGTCTACAAGGATGTGGTCGTCAAGCAGAAGCTGACGCTGGAATAAAAGACACCGCTTCCATCCTCAGCCGCCTTCGGGCGGCTTTTTTGTGCCCGTGGAGTTGAATGCGTGCAATGCATGCTATGGTTTTTGGATGCTTGCTCCCAGTCTGAACGCCATCGACACCTTTGTGGACGCCCTGTGGCTGGAAGATGGCCTGTCGCGCAACACGCTGGCCGCCTACCGGCGCGACCTGACGCTGTATGCGCAGTGGCTGGCCGACCAGCAGCCCGCCCTGGCGCTGGACGACACGGCCGAACACCACCTGCAGGCCTACTTTGCCGCCCGCCATGCGCAGACCCGCGCCACTTCGGCCAACCGGCGCCTCACGGTGTTACGCCGCTACTTTCACTGGGCGCTGCGCGAGCGGCGCATCACTGCTGATCCCACAGTGCGGCTGCAGGCTGCGCGCCAGCCGCTGCGTGTGCCCAAGACCCTGTCGCAGGCGCAGGTGGAGGCGCTGCTGAACGCGCCCGACCTGGGCAACCCTCTGGGCCTGCGCGACCGCACCATGCTGGAGCTGATGTACGCCAGCGGCCTGCGCGTGACCGAGCTGGTCACGCTCAAGACCTACCAGGTCGGCCTGAACGAAGGCGTGCTGCGGGTGATGGGCAAGGGCAGCAAGGAGCGCCTGGTGCCGTTTGGCGAAGAGGCGCGTGCCTGGCTGGAGCGCTATCTGAACGAGGCCCGCAGCGCCATCCTGGGCGGGCAGCAGACCGACGACCTGTTCGTCACCCAGCGCGGCAGCGGCATGACGCGCGTGATGTTCTGGGTCATTGTGAAGAAGTGGGCGCAGGTGGCGGGCATCACGGTGCCGTTGTCGCCCCACACGCTGCGCCACGCGTTTGCCACGCACCTGCTSAACCACGGCGYCGACCTGCGCGYGGTGCARYTGCTGCTSGGCCATGCSGAYATCTCCACSACCACCATCTACACCCACGTGGCGCGCGAGCGSCTCAAGTCCCTGCACGCGCAGCATCACCCCCGTGGATAGCGTGCAACACCACACTGGCGTGGGCTGAGCGGCGCGCCAGACCGGTTTTCCCACACCACAACAAGGAGACATTGCATGAAAAAACTCATCACCAGCGCACTGCTGCTGGGGGCCGCCACCCTGGCCATGGCGCAGGCCTGGCCCACGGCCAAGCCCATCCGCCTCATCGTGGGGTACCCGCCGGGCGGCGGCATCGACTTTGCCGCGCGCACCGTGCAGGTGCCGCTGCAGGAGCTTCTCAAGCAGCAGATCGTGGTGGACTACAAGCCCGGTGCCGGCGGCATGCTGGCGGCGACCGAGCTGACCCGGGCCGCGCCCGATGGCTACACGTTGCTGCTGGCCAATACCGGCCCGTTCGCTATCGCACCGTACTTGCAGCGCAAGATGCCGTACGACCCGCTCAAGCAATTCAGCTACATCGGCCAGATCAGCCAGGGCAGCTACATCGCGGTCACCCGGCCGGACCACCCTGCCAAGGACCTCAAGGAATGGGTGGCATGGGCCAAGGCCAACGCTGGCAAGGTGAACTTCGCATCGGGCGGTGCGGGCACCTCCACCCACCTGAATGGCGAGTTGATGAACCAGGCGACCGGGCTGGATGTGACGCATGTGCCCTACAAAGGCAGCGCCCCGGCTGTGCAGGACTTGATCGGCGGACAGACGCAGTTGCTGATCGATGCAGGGCCGGTGCTGCTGCCGCAGGTCAAGGGCGGCAAGCTGAAGGCGCTGGCAGTGACGGGCCCACGCCGCGACCCGCAGTTGCCCGACGTGCCAACGGTCGCTGAACTTGGGCTCGGCGGCATGGAATCCGTCGGCTTCCAGGGGCTGGTGGGCCCCGCAGGCATGCCCAAGGAGGTGGTGGACAAGCTGGCCGCCGAACTGGCCAAGGTTCTGGCACAAGCGGAGGTGAAGGCCAAGTTCGCGTCCACAGGTTCAGAGGTACATTCCCTGGGACCCACGGAATTCTTCGGCTTTGTGAAGGGCGAGAACGACAAGTGGGCCAAGCTGATCCGCGAGCGCAAGCTCGAACTGGATTGACGGGCTGACCTGACGGCTGCCCATCGAACTCCTCACCATTGGCTCTCACCATGAATCTGCTTTTTTCTCGCCGCCAGTGGGTGGCCGCTGCTGCTGTCGCCCTGGTGGTCTCTCCCGTCGTGGCTTCGGCCCAGGCGTGGCCCGCCAAACCCATCCGCATCATCGTGGCCTACCCGGCAGGGGGCGTGAGCGACAACATCGCCCGCGCGCTGGCCGACAAGCTGGCGGTGCAGCTGGGCACCCCTGTGGTCATTGAAAACAAGGCGGGCGCCAGTGGCAGCCTGGGCGTGGACGCGGTGGCCAAAGCCGCGCCGGACGGCTACACGCTGGGCTTTGCAGCGGTCAGTCCCCTGGCGCTCAACCCGCACCTGGGCAAGTCTCCCTTCGATCCGCAGAAGGACATCGCGCCAGTGGTCAGCGTGATGTATTCGCCGGTGTTGCTGCTGGGCACGCCCGCGAGCCGGGCGACCGACTTCAAGGACCTGATTGCCCGCGCGCGGGCCCAGCCCGGCACGGTGCGCTGGGCCACGTCGGGGCAGGCGTCGCTGGGGCACATCATGCTGGAGCAGATCCAGTCGGTGGCGCAGGTGCAGATCACGCACATCCCCTACAAGGGCGGCGGCCAGCAGATGAATGACGCGCTGGGCGGGCAGTTTGAGGTGCTATCGACCAACGCCGGCCCAGCGGTGCTGCAGCACATCCAGGCGGGCAAGCTCAAGCCGCTGGCGGTGGGGGCTCCGGCGCGGCTGGATTCGCTGCCCCAGGTGCCCACGCTCGCCGAGCTGGGTCAGCCAGCGGCCAACCTCTCGTCCCTGTTTGGCCTCTATGCCCCGGCCCAGACGCCCAAGACGGTCATCACACGCATCAATACCGAGGTGAACAAGGCGTTGGCCCTGCCAGACATTCGCGCCAAGCTCGATGCCACTGACAACGTGCCCACGGGTGGCACCACGGCCGAGTTCGCGCGCCAGATTGCGCTGGAGTCCGAGAACAACGCGCGCATCATCCGCGCGGCAGGAATTCAGGGCAACTGACCGTGTGCAGGGGTTGAGCCCCAGAAACGCCACAGGCCCTGTCAAAGCAGGGCCTGTGGGCTTTTAAGGGGAAGGGCGGGACTATTCTTCGTTCAGGCTCTCGGCCCAGGTCAGCGCCTGCAGGTGGGCCCAGTTCACCTGGCGGTTGGACAGGTGCAGCGCATCGGCGTTCTTGGCAAAGGCCACTTCATCGCCGCTTTCGCAGGCTTTGGTCAGCTCCAGGAACGGGGCAAACACGCCGGTGCCACGCAGCAGGGCGTCCATTACGGGTTCGGGCAGAGCCACGGACTCCAGCGCCTTTTCGAGCGGCACGCCCAGCATGGTGTCCAGCAGCGAGAACACGCCCACGACGAAGGCGTTGTCGCATTCTTCGGGCGGCAGCAGCTCGGCAGCCAGCAGCTCCATCAGGCGGCCGCGCACCACGGCAGTCTGGCCCACGGCTGGTGGTGCACCACCCGCACGCGAGGTGGTCATCAAGAGGGCCGCCCAGCGGAACAGCTTTTTCAGCCCCAGGATCATCACCGCATGGCGGAACGAGGTGATCTCGCACGACAGGCCAAAACCCGACGAGTTGATGAAACGCAGCAGGTTGAAAGACAGGGTGGGGTCTTTCTTGAGCAGGTCTTCGATCTCCGCCGTGCTGGCCTGTTTGCGCACGAGGTTGATGAGCTGGATGATGGTGGCCTGCGAGGGGCGGATGGTGGTGGCCTTGACCAGCGAGGGATGCGCAAACCAGTAGCCCTGGAACAGCTTGACGCCCAGATCGCGCATCAGCTCGTATTGCGCAGCCGTTTCGACCTTTTCGGCCACCAGCGTGGCCTTGCTGTGGGTGGTGGCAAATTTGACCAGGGGGGCCGCCAGCTCGGGCTTGAAGGCCTGCATGTCCAGCTTGATGAACGCCGCCATCGGCAGCCAGCTGGTGTAGGCGCGCTTGAGGGCCTGCTGGTCAAACGCGAKGCGAAAGCCGCGTGTGCGCAGCGCCTCCAGCGTGGGCACGCGGCCTTCGATTTCTTCGGGGGTGGCGCTGTCGGGCAGCGGTGGCACCTCCAGCACCACCTTTTCGGGGTGGATCAGCTCCAGGTGGCCGCCCGAGAGGCTGTCATGCGTGCAGTTGATGAACACCGTCTTCTTGCCGACCAGGGCCTCGGTGCCCGCGTAGGACAGGGCATTGAACAGCAGGGCTGCATCGCTGGCGGCGGTGTGTGAGTCGGACGCGGTGGAGCGGTCGAACAGCTCGTAGCCATAGACCGCGCGGCTTTCGTCCACGATGGCCTGGCGCGCAATGATGGCAAGGTTCTCGTCCACGGGATCGACCACAGGCGCTGCGGCGTCCGGGGTGTCTTGTTCGGGTGTGCTCGACATGGGGTCCACTGAAATGAAGGGCTGACGATCATTCTAGACCGCCGGGCGTTGGCAGAGAACCAAAGTCTGACCGGGGGCCGCCAGCGTGGCGGCGGTACCTGTCAGTCGCTGATGTGGTCGGCCCAGGCCAGCGCCTGCAGGTGGGCGAAGTTGATCTGCTGGCTGGTCAGGTGCAGCAGGCCGGCAGCGCGGTCAAACACGGCGTCGTCGCTGGACTCGCAGGCCTCCGCCAGGGTCAGCAGGTCACCCAGGAAGCCTTCGCGCCGCAGCAGCGCGGCCGCCACGGGTTCGGGCACGTTGAGCAGGCCAATCGCCGACTCCATGGGCATGGAGAGCATCACATCCAGCAACGAGAAGATACCCACCACAAAGGCCTGGTCGGCTTCCTCGGGGGGCAGTGTCTCCAGTGCCAGCAGTTCCATCAGGCGCCCGCGCACCACGGCGGTGTGGCCCACCGACGACGGCGTGCCGTTGTTGCGCGACGCGGTCAGCAAAAGCGCCGCCYAGCGGAACAGCTTTTTCAGGCCCATGAGCATCACGGCCTGGCGGAAGGAGGTGATCTCGCGCGACAGGCCAAAGCCGGCGGAGTTGATGAGGCGCATCAGGTTGAAGGCCAGGCCCGCATCCTTCTTGAGCACTTCTTCGATCTCGTCGGTGCTGGCCTGTTTGCGCACCTGGTTGATCAGCTCGATGATGCTGGCCTGCGACGGCGTGAGCAGCTTGGTCTCGACCAGGGCAGGGCGGGCAAACCAGTAACCCTGGAACAGCTGCACCCCCTGGCTGGACACCATGTCGTACTGCTGGGCCGTCTCCACCTTCTCGGCGATCAGTTCGGCCTTGCAGTGGCGGCCCGCGTAGCTGATCAGCACCGCGAGCTGGTCGGGCGCCAGCACCGACAGGTCCAGCTTGATGTAGTCCGCCAGCGGCAGCCACGGCGCATACGCCGACTGCAGCACCGTGTGGTTGAAGGCCAGGTGAAAGCCCCGGTCGCGCAGCGCGGTCAGGATGGGCAGGCGCGTAGCGACCTCTTCGGCGGCCGCATGGCCCAGGGGCGGAATCTCCAGCACCACCTTGTCGGGGTCCACCAGCTCCAGGTGGCCGCCCGACAGGCTTTCATGGGTGCAGTTGACGAAGATCAGCTTCTTGCCCACCAGCTCCTCGGTGCCGGCGTGCGACAGGGCGGTGAACACCAGGATCACGTCGGTGGCGGCCGTGTGGGCGGCGCCGCTGCGCGAGCGGTTGAACAGCTCGTAGCCCACCACCACCTGTTGCGCGTTCACGATGGCTTGGCGCGCAATCATGGCGACCGACGATTGGTTGCCCGGTGGTGGCGCGGGCGGTGTGCCAGGGGTGAAGGCTTGGGTCATGGGCGTGGGCTTGGTGTTCTTGAAAGAGGGTGCGCTGGCCCGCTGGGGGCATCGCCGGGAATTGTAGGAGTCATCGTATTCCCCTCAGGTCGTCCGCAGGCTCTTTGCCATGGCTCGCCAGTCAGGCCTGCTGCAGCCAGCGCAGCTCGGCATCGCTGAAACCGGCGCTGCGTCGCGCCGACTCATTGAACGGCGGCTTCAGGCGGGGGGCTTCGTACCGCTGCACCAGCGTGCCGTAGAGGGTTTCCGGGTCCTGGCCCGCGCGCTCGCACAGCCAGCGGTACCAGTGGTTGCCGATGGCGACATGCCCCACCTCGTCATGCAGGATCACGTCCAGGATGGCAACGGCGGCCAGGGCGTCGGGCGTGCCCACCTGGCGCAGCTTGGCCTGGATCTGCGGCGTGGCGTCGAGCCCCCGGGCTTCCAGCGTGCGAGGCACCAGGGCCATGCGGGCCAGCACGTCGTGCCTGGTTTTCTCGCACATGGTCCACAGCCCCTGGT
>NZ_JBGFFF010000030.1:0-36567 GCF_056175785.1 Acidovorax sp. LjRoot204 | reverse complement strand
CCTTTTGCTATCCGGTTTGACTGAACCATGACAGTCAATAGGTCGGCTGAAAAGCTCGAATGGCATCTCGGGCTTTCGCTTCCAGAACAAACCCTGCCCCGTACCCCGCCGCCAGTTCATCAACACGCTGAAGGAACGCCTCCACCCCAGTCCCATAAATGAACTGCATCGCCCCCCCCGTCCACGCCGGAAACCCAATCCCAAAAATCGACCCAATGTTCGCGTCATGCACGCTGGTCAGCACGCCCTCGGCCAGGCAGCGCGCGGTTTCGATGGCCTGGCGGTAGAGCAGGCGGTCCTGAATCTCCTGCACGCTCCACTCCACGCCGGGTTTTTCGAACAGCGTTTTCAACTCCGGCCACAGGTGCTTCTTGGCGCCTGCGGGATAGTCGTAAAAGCCGCAGCCACCCGCGCGACCGGGGCGCTTCAGCTCCTTGACCATGCGTTCCACCAGCAGCTCGCCGGGTGTGGCGGTGTAGGTCTTGCCTTCGGCCGCGTAGTCGGCGCGGGTCTGGTCCAGCACGTGCACGCTCAGGGTCAGCGCGGTTTCATCCAGCACGGAAAGCGGGCCCACGGGCAGGCCGGCCTGCATGGCGGCGTTTTCAATCGCGGCGGCGGGGATGCCTTCGCCCAGCATGGCGGCGCCTTCCATCACAAAGGTGCCAAAGGTGCGGCTGGTGTAGAAGCCACGTGAGTCGTTGACCACGATGGGCACCTTGCCCAGGGCCTGCACGTAGTCGAAGGCGCGGGCCACGGTTTCGTCATCCGTCTGTTTGCCGCGGATGATCTCCACCAGCTTCATCTTGTCCACGGGGCTGAAGAAGTGGATGCCGACAAACTTCTCGGGCCGGCTGCTGGCCGTGGCCAGGCCGCTGATGGGCAGGGTGGAGGTGTTGCTGGCAAAAAAGCCGCCGGGTGCCAATTGCGGCTCGGCCTCTTGCGTGACTTTAGCTTTCAGGTCGCGGCTTTCAAACACGGCTTCGATGATGAGGTCGCAGCCCGCCAGGTCGGCCGCGCTGGCGGTAGGCGTGATGCGGGCCAGCAGCGCCTGCTGCGCCTCGACCGTCATGCGGCCCTTGTCCACCCGGGCTTGCGTGAGCTTGGCGCTGTAGGCCTTGCCGGCCTCGGCCTTCTCGGTGCTCACATCCTTGAGCACGGTGGCGATGCCCCGGCTGGCCTGGGCCCAGGCGATGCCCGCACCCATCATGCCGGCGCCCAGGATGCCGACCTTTTGTGGCTTGTAGCGTGGGGCCGTGCCGGGGCGCGACTTGCCGCTCTTGATCGCGTTCATGTCGAAGAAGAACGTGTTGATCATGTTGCGCGCCACGGGGCCGGTCATCAGGCGGGCGAGGTAGCGGCTTTCGATGCGCAGGGCGGTGTCGTAGTCCACCATCGCGCCTTCGACCATGGCGGCCAGCGCTGCCTCGGGCGCGGGGTAGCGGCCGCGCGTGGTCTTCTTGAGCATGGCGGGCGCGACGGTGAGGGCGCCTGCAATCTTGGGGTTGGCGGGTGTGCCGCCGGGCATCTTGTAGTTCTTGTCGTCCCACGGCTGCACGGCGTGTGGGTGGGTGGCGATGTGGGCCAGGGCTGCGGGCAGCAGCTGTTCCCGCGTGGCCACCAGCTCGTGCACCAGTTGCAGCTCCAGCGCTTCGGAGGGGTTGAAGAGCTTGCCTTCCAGGATGTAGGGCTGCGCACCCATCAGGCCCAGCAGGCGCGTCATCTTGGTCACGCCGGTGGCGCCAGGCATCAGGCCCAGCGTCACCTCGGGCAGGCCGAACTGGATCTTGGGGTCGGCCACGGCGATGCGGTAGTGCGCGACCAGCGCCACTTCCCACCCGCCGCCCAGCGCCGCACCGTTGAGGCAGGCCACCACGGGGATGCCCAGCGTTTCGAGCGTGCGAAAGTGCTTCTTCATGCGCTCGATTTCGCCAAACACGTTGGGCGCATCGGCGGGCGTGAGGCGCATGGTGGCCTTGAGGTCGGCCCCGGCAAAGAAGCTGGTCTTGGCGGATGCCAGCACGATGCCTTTGAGCGCGGTGCCCAGGCGTTCGCGGTCGCCCAGCACCTGGGCCGTGACCTCGCCCAGCTCTTGCTGCCACTGGCGGCACATGGTGTTGACGGGGGAGTTGGTTTCGTCAAACGTGATGACGGCAACTTCGCCGTCGGTGCCCTGGGCGGGGATGAGTTCGTAGCGGATGGTTTGCATGATGTTCTTGTCTCCTGCCCGTTCAGATACGTTCAACGATGGTGGCAATGCCCATGCCGCCGCCCACGCACAGCGTGGCCAGGCCATAGCGCTGGCCCCTGCGGTGCAGCTCGTCAATCAGGGTGCCGAGGATCATGGCGCCCGTGGCGCCCAGCGGGTGGCCCATGGCGATGGCGCCGCCGTTCACGTTGACCTTGTCGTGCGGCACGCCCAGCTCGCGCATGAAGCGCATGGGCACGGCGGCGAAGGCCTCGTTCACTTCAAACAGGTCGATCTGGTCGATGGTCATGCCCGCGCGGGCCAGCGCCTTCTTGGCGGCGGGCACGGGGCCGGTGAGCATGATGGTGGGGTCGGCGCCGCTGAGCGCCGTGGCCACAATGCGCGCGCGGGGCGTGAGGCCGTGGGCCTTGGCGGCGGCCTCGTTGCCGATGAGCACGGCGGCTGCGCCGTCCACAATGCCCGACGAGTTGCCCGCGTGGTGCACGTGGTGGATGCGCTCCACCTGCGGGTAGCGCTGTAGCGCCACGGCATCAAAGCCCATGCCGCCCAGTTGCTCGAACGAGGCCTTGAGCGCGCCCAGGCCTTCCAGCGTGGTCTTGGGCTTGATGAATTCGTCTTCCGCCAGGATGGTCTGGCCGATGAAGTCGCGCACGGGCACGACCGAATTCTTGAAGTAGCCCGCTGCGCGCGCGGCGGTGGCGCGGCGTTGCGACTCGAGGGCGAAGGCGTCCACGTCGGCGCGGGTGTAGCCGTCCAGCGTGGCGATCAGGTCGGCGCCGATGCCCTGGGGCACGAACAGCGTGGCGGAGTTGGTGGCGGGGTCTTGCGCCCAGGCGCCACCGTCGGAGCCAATGGGCACGCGGCTCATGCTCTCCACGCCACCCGCCACCACCAGGTCCTCCCAGCCGCTGCGCACCTTTTGCGCGGCCAGGTTCACGGCTTCCAGGCCCGAGGCGCAGAAACGGTTGACCTGCACACCCGCGCAGCGAAAGTCCCACCCGGCCTTGAGCGCCGCGACCTTGGGCAGCACCGAGCCCTGTTCGCCCACGGGCGAGACGATGCCCATGACCACATCGTCCACCGCCGCCGTGTCAAAGCGGTGGCGCGCTTGCAGCTCGGTCAGCAGGCCTGCGAGCAGGTCGATGGGCTTGACCTCGTGCAGGGTGCCGTCCTTCTTGCCCTTGCCGCGCGGGGTGCGCAGCGCGTCGAATACATAGGCTTCGGTCATGAATGGTCTCCGGTGGTTTCTCTAAACTTCAAGCAGTGCGGCGGTAAAGCCGCTGGGCTGGCTCACGCCCCTACAAGGTGCTTTCTGACGCGGGTGCAGTGGTTTTTGCACTATCTTTCGGCGGTTGCTATCTACATTTCTGGCTATGGAACGAAATACATCCCCTGCATTGCAGCGCATCGCTCGCAGCGCCATCGAATACGACGACACGCGCGAAGGGTTTGCGCTGGAGCACCATGTCGTGCTGGCGGCATCCAGTGCGCTGGCGGTGGCGGCCTTCATGGCGCCCAGCCGCAGCTCGGCGGCCATTCGCGGCATTGGCGCAGGCTTGCTGCTGATGCGTGCGCTGAGTGGCAGCCAGGGTGTGCGCTCCTGGCTGAATGTCACCGACCGCCGCCCTGGTGCGCCGCTGAGCCCCGAAGAAGCCCGCGCCGCCTGGTATCTGTAGCGGCATTCGGCGCCCACTGGTACGTTGTGAAGGGCGTTGTGCAGGGCATCGTGCACTGCGTTATTCACGGTGCGGTGCATTTCGTTATTTGCCCAGGCCCATGGCCCGCGCAATCACTTCTTTCATGATCTCGTTGGTGCCGCCATAAATGCGCTGCACGCGTGCGTCGGCATAGGCGCGGGTGATGGGGTATTCCCACATGTAGCCATAGCCGCCAAACAGCTGAACGCATTCGTCCATCACCTTGCACTGAAGGTCGGTCGTCCAGTACTTGGCCATGCTGGCAGTTTCGGTATCGAGCTGATCGCGCACGATCAGCTCACAGCATTTGTCCACGAACACGCGGGCCACCTGCACCTGCGTTTGAAGCTCGGCCAGGGTGTGGCGGGTGTTCTGAAAGGACGCCACGCTCTGGCCAAAGACTTTGCGCTGCTTGACGTAGTCCACCGTCCAGTCGATGGCGGCCTGCGCGGCCGCCACGGCGGTGATGGCGATCTGCAGGCGCTCCCACGGTAGCTGCTCCATCAGGCAGATAAAGCCGCGCCCTTCCATGGCGGGGCCGCCCAGCAGGTTGTCAACCGGCACCTGCACGTCGTTGAAGAACAGCTCGGACGTGTCCTGCGCCTTCAKSCCSAKYTTCTTGAGSCGCTKGCCTTTTTCRAAGCCSGGCATGCCGCGYTCSACCARTAACAGGCTGGTGCCCTTGGCSCCSGCSGCCGGGTCGGTCTTGGCGACCACGATCACGAGGTCGGCATGCCAGCCGTTGGTGATGAAGGTCTTGCTGCCGTTCAGCACGTAGTGTGATCCGTCCGCACTTTTGATGGCCGTGGTCTTGATGCCTTGCAGGTCGCTGCCCGCAGCCGGCTCGCTCATGGCGATGGCACCCACCACGGCGCCGCTGGCCATCTGCGGCAGGTACTTCTGTTTCTGGGCTTCAGTGCCGTAGTGAAGGACGTACGGCGCCACGATCTCGCTGTGCAGACCAAAGCCGATACCAGTGGTGCCTGCACGCGCCAGCTCTTCCATCTGCGCCACCGAATACAGCTTGTCGGCCCCGGCGCCACCGTATTCCTCGGGCAGGCTCATGCACAGAAAACCGTTGGCACCCGCCTGGCTCCACACCTCGCGCGCCACATAGCCCTGGTCTTCCCAGGCGGCGTGGTGGGGCGTCACTTCCTTGTCGATGAAGCGGCGAAAGCTGTCGGCAAAGGCCTGGTGGTCGGGCTGGAAGAGGGTGCGTTCGATCATGGTGGGGCAACCAGGTTATTTATGCAAAGTTACTGCTTGGTTAAATTCTGCCACCGACTGAGCCCGGATGCACCCCCTGAAACGCAAAAGCCGCCCGAAGGCGGCTTGAAGGAGGCTGGTCAGGCGCTCATGGCTTGACGTAGTCGGACACCACCTTCCACTTGCCGTCGGTGATCTGCGACAGGCGCGAAAGATCGCTGCCCAGGCGTTTTTGTGGGCCAAAGGTGCCCTCGGCGCTGCCGAACATGTCGGGTGGAATCACCATGGTGTCCATGGCCTTGATGAAGCTGTCGGTSSTSAGGTTSGGGCCSGCCTTCTGSGCCGCCTTGATGAAGGCGTCGATGGCGTTGTAGCCGTAGACCGAGAACACGGTGGGGTCTTCGTTGAACTTGGTCTTGTACTTGTTGGCCCAGAAACGGATGGGCTGGCTGGCTTCATCCAGGTAGGGGTGTTGCACCGTCATGGTGGCGTACAGCCCATCCATGGGCTTGCCGCCCAGCTTGTGGATGAGATCGGTGTAGGCGGCGCTGGAGCCCAGGAAGGTGGGGTTGAAGCCGGTCTTGCGCGCCTCGCCAATCGTGCCGATGGTTTCGCGGATGATGGTGCCCAGGATCACGAAGTCGCATTCGGACGACTTCATCTTGGCGACCTGTGAAGAGAAGTCGGTGGCGCCGCGCTTGTACGAGGTCTTCTCGGTGAAGTCCATGCCCATGGACTTGAGTGCCGCCTCGCCCCCGCGCATCACCTCCAGGCCAAATTCATCGTCCTGGTAGATGGTGCAGATCTTCTTGGCGCCCTTTTCCTTGATGAGCTTGGGGGCTGCCAGGCGGATCTGGTCATAGTAAGTGGCGGCAAACGAATACTTGAGCTTGTGGAAGGGCTCGTACATTTCCCGCGCGGCCGTCACCGGGAAGAAGTTGATCACGTTCTTGCTGAACTGCACGGGCATGGCGGCCAGGTTTTGCGCCGTGCCGATGTGCGCCACCATCATGAAGATCTTGTCCTGGTTCACGAGCTTTTGCGCGGCCAGCACGGCTTTCTTGGGGTCGTAGCCCGAGTCTTCCACCTTCAGGTCCAGCTTGCGGCCATTGACGCCGCCTTGCTCGTTGGCCTCGTCCACGCGCAGCATCATGCCCAGCCGCACCTGCTTGCCAAAGCCCGCCAGCGGGCCGGACAGATCCTGGATGGAACCCAGCGTGATGGTGTCCTTGCTCACGCCCTGGCTGGGCTGCGCCTGTGCAGCACCTCCGGCCATGGCCACGAGGGCCAGCGCGGCAATGTGATGAAACTTCATGGCACGTCTCCTTTGGTTGGATCGAACTCGGTTGCTCGTTATAGAACGATGCCCGGGGTGGGGCACCAGCACTTTCCCTATCCTGATGGGCGTGGCCTGCGGTTGCGTGACGTGCGCACCTACCGGTACATCGCCTCAATCTGGGGGGCGTACTTCTGCTGCACCAGCTTGCGCTTTAGCTTCATGGTGGGTGTCAGCTCTTCGTCCTCGGCAGTGAGCTGTGTGTCGAGCAGGAAGAACTTCTTGATCTGCTCCACGCGGGCGAACTTGGCGTTCACGCGGTCGATTTCGCCCTGGATCAGCTCTTGCACCTCGCGCGTGCGGGTCAGGCTGGCGTAGTTGGAGAACGGCACGTCGTTGTCCTGTGCGTACTTTTCCACGTTCTCCTGGTCGATCATGATGATCACCGTGAGGTAGGGCAGCTTGTCGCCAATCACCACCGCGTCGGTGATGTAGGGGCTGAACTTGAGTTCGTTCTCCAGCTCGCTCGGCGTGATGTTCTTGCCGCCCGCCGTGATGATGATGTCCTTCATGCGGTCGGTGATGCGAAGGTAGCCATCGGCGTCGATCAGGCCCACATCCCCCGTGTGCAGCCAACCTTCGGGGTCGATGGTTTCGGCGGTTTTCTCGGGCTGGTTGAGGTAGCCCTTGAACACATTGGGGCCACGCACCAGGATTTCGCCCGTGGCGGGGTCGATGCGCACCTCGTTGTAGCTGGCCGCCGGGCCGATGGAGCCCGGTTTGATGCGGCTGGCCGGCACACCGGTGGAGGCGCCGCAGGTCTCGGTCATGCCCCACACCTCCAGCATGGGCACACCCAGCGCCAGGTACCACTTCACCAGATCGGGCGAAATGGGCGCTGCGCCCGTGACCAGAAAGCGCGCACGGTGGATGCCGATGAGCTTGCGCACATTGTTGAGCGCCAGAAAGCGCGCCAGCATGAACTGCGCCTTCAGCAACCCGCCCACCGGCTGTCCGGCCAGCACCCGATCTGCGATGCGTGTGCCCACGCCAATCGACCAGGCATAGGCCGCCTGCTGCATGCGTGTGGATTCCTTGAGTGCGATCATCACGCCCGAATAGAACTTCTCCCACACCCGGGGTACGGCGGTGAACACCGTGGGCGCGATCTCTCGCACGTTCTCGGGCACGGTGTCGGGGTTCTCGACAAAGTTCAGGCGCGCGCCGGTGTAGAGCGAGAAGTATTCGCCCCCCATGCGTTCGGCAATGTGGCACAGGGGCAGAAAACACATGGTCTCGTCGGCCTCACTGCGCGAGATCAGCGTGTTGTAGCCGCGCACGGTGTAGGTGAGCGCGGCGTGCGTGTGCATGGCACCCTTGGGTTTGCCGGTGGTGCCCGAGGTGTACACCAGGATGGCCAGGTCTTCGGGTCGGCAGGCCTTGACGCGCTGCATCAGCGCGTCGGGGTGTTGTGTATTCCAGGCCCTGCCCAGTTCGCGGAGGCCCGCCAGGCTCAGCACATCGGGGTCGTTCAGACTGCGCAGGCCTTCCATGTCGAACACCACCACCTTGCGCAGCAGGGGCAGGCTGCTGCGCACTTCCAGGGCCTTGTCGAGCTGTTCATCGTCTTCCACAAACAGGACGGTGGTGCGAGAGTCTTCGCTCAGGTAATGCACCTGCGCCGCCGCGTCAGTGGGGTAGATGCCATTGGCCACGCCGCCACAGCTCAGCACGGCCAGATCGGCCAGCACCCATTCGATGTTGGTGTTGGACAGGATGGATGCACATTCGCCGGGCGCAAAACCCAGCGACATCAGGCCGCCCGCAATCTCCCGCACGGCTTCGGCCGTCTGATCCCAGGTCCAGCTCTTCCAGATGCCCAGCTCCTTCTGGCGCATCCACACGCGCGGGCCGCGCTCGGCCACAGCGTTCCAGAACATGGCGGCGATGGTGTCGCCCGCGAGCACGTCGGTGCCTGCGGGCTGGATGTGATCGAGGTCCCAGAGGTTAGACATTTGCGCTTATCTCCAGGTCTTCTTTTTCTTCCAGCGCCGCTCTCCGCGCACGCCGACATCTTTCATCCCAAGGTAGAACTCCTTGATGTCGTCCTTCTCGCGCAGGCGCTCGCAGCTGTCTTCCATCACGATGCGGCCGTTCTCCAGCACGTAGCCGTAGTCCGATGCGTTGAGCGCCATGTTGGCGTTCTGCTCCACCAGCAGGATGGTGGTGCCGCGYTCACGGTTGATGCGCACSACGATCTCGAAGATCTCCTTSGTSAGCTTGGGGSWSAGGCCSAGGCTGGGYTCGTCSAGCAGGATGAGTTCGGGGTTGGCCATGAGCGCACGCGAGATCGCCAGCATCTGCTGCTGCCCTCCCGACAGCAGGCCCGCGTCCTGCGCGGCGCGCTCCTTCAGGATGGGGAAGTAGCCGAAAACGGTTTCGATGTCGCGCGCCACTGCGTCCTTGTCGGCGCGCGTATAGGCKCCCATCAGCAGGTTGTCSYKCACCGASAGCAGCGGGAACACCTCGCGSCCYTCGGGCACGTGCATCAGGCCCCGGCGCACGATGGCCGCCGGGTCGTTGGCAGTGATGTCGGCGCCCTGGAATTCGATGGAGCCCTTGCGCGGGTCGATGATGCCGCTGATGGTCTTGAGGATGGTGGTCTTGCCCGCGCCGTTGCTGCCCAGCACGGCGGCGATCTCGCCGCGCCGCACCTGCAGGCTCACGCCGCGGATGGCCTTGATSGGGCCGTAGGCACTCTCCACGTTCTGCAGGCGCAGCAAGGGTTGGTCAGCAGCAGCTGCTGCTGCGGATGTGTTGACGGCGGCAAGTACGGCGTTCATGCCCGAACCCCCATTTTTGAACCCGCCGGACGCCGCAGGTTGCTCACGTCGTCGATGGTGCCCAGGTACGCCTCGATCACGCCGGGGTGCGATTGCACCTCGCGCGGCGTGCCCATTGCCACCACCTCGCCCTGGTTCATGGCCAGCACGCGGTCGGATACCTTGGAGACCAGCGACATGTCGTGCTCCACCATCAGCACGGTGATGCCCAGCTCGTGCTGGATGTCCTGTATCCAGAAGGCCATGTCGTCAGTCTCCTCCACGTTCAGGCCCGACGAGGGCTCGTCGAGCAGCAGCAGCTGCGGCTCGGTGCACAGCGCGCGGGCCAGCTCCACCACCTTGCGCACGCCGTAGGGCAGGCCGGCGACCATGGTGTCGCGGTAGTGCTGCAAGTCGAGAAAATCGATGACCTGCTCGGCCTTCTCCCGGGCCTGAATTTCCCCTTCGCGCACCTTGCGCGTGAAGAACATCTCGGCCCACAGGCTGCTGTGCTGTCGGGTGTGGCGGCCGATCAGTAGGTTGTGCAGCACACTCGCGTGCTCGAAGAGTTCGATGTTCTGGAAGGTGCGTGCAATGCCCAGGCCTGCCACCTTGTGCGGCGGCTGGTCGGTCAGTGGCAGCAGGGCCCCGCCCGGGCCCGCATAGGCGATGGTGCCGGTGGTGGGCGTATAGATGCGGCTGATCAGGTTGAACACCGTCGTCTTGCCSGCGCCGTTGGGGCCGATGAGGGTGAACACCTCTCCACGGCGCACGTCAAAGCTCACGTTGTTGACCGCGAGCACGCCGCCAAAGCGCACGCTGAGGTTCTGGGCGCTGAGCAGGATTTCGTCAGTCATGGGTACAGCAATTGGGGTCATTTCACAGGTCCAGTGTGCTGAATGCCGTCCACAGCCTTTGCGACTGGCGTGACCGAGGCCAGTGCCCCCGCGCAAGGGCCGCCCCGCCGCGCTGGGGGCGTTCCCCTCCCGAATCGCGCAGCGAATCGAGAGAGGGGGAAGGCGCGAAGCGACTCAGGGGGTGCTTCATTTCAAGCGATCTGATTTCTGGAACGACTTCTGCCGCTTGAACAGGCCCTTGCGGTAGAACGGGAACATCTGCAGCCAGGTGCGCACCTTGAGCCAGCGGCCATACAGCCCCATGGGCTCGAACAGCACAAAGGCGATCAGCACCGCGCCATAGACCACTGACTGCAGGCCAGGTGACTGACCGATGGAGTCTGGCAACCAGTCCTTGCCCAGGGATATGAGCTGTGGCATCGAGATCAGGAAGATCGCACCCAGGAACGCGCCATGCACTGAGCCCAGCCCACCGATCACGATCATGAGCAGCAGGTCGATGGACTGCAGGATGTTGAACTGGTCGGGCGAGATGAACTGCAGCTTGTGCGCGTACAACGCACCGCCGACGCCTGCCAGTGCGGCCGATATGGAGAACGATAGCGTCTTGTAGCGGGCCAGGTGGATGCCCATGCTCTGTGCGGAGATCTCTGAATCACGGATGGCGACAAACGCGCGGCCCGTGGGCGAGCGCAGCAGGTTCAGGATGGCCAGCGTGCTGACCACCGCAATCACGAGGCACAGAAAGTAGAACGACTCCGTGGTCTCGAACGAGTAGCCCGCGATTTGTGGCGGTACCAGGTGCTTGCCGGAGTTGCCGCCGGTCACCGACTCCCAGCGCGCAAACACTTCTTCCACAATGAACCCGAACGACAGCGTGGCCATGCCCAGGTAGATGCCCTTGACGCGCAATGCGGGCAGCCCTACCACCACGCCCACAGCGGCCGACAGCCCCGCCGCGCAGGCCAGCGACAGCGCAAACGGCCAGCCCATGCCCGTGAGCACAGCTTGCGTATACGCCCCCACGCCCAGAAACGCGGCATGCCCCAGCGAGAACAAGCCGGTGAAGCCCGCCAGCAGCATGAGCCCCAGGCCCACGATGGCGTAGATCAGCACAAAGGTGAGCTGCGCCAGCCAGTACTCCGGCGCCACCCAGGGCGCGGCGACCAGCGCCAGGCACAGCAGGCTGTACCAGAACACATGCCCGCCATGCTTGGCGAGGCGAATGTCTTGCTCGTACGAGGTCTTGAAGAGAAAGCGCATGGGTCAGACTTTCTTTCTCAGCTTCTCGCCGAACAGTCCGTTGGGTTTGACCATCAGCATGATCAGCACCACGATGTACGCGGCCGTGTCCTTGAACCCATCGGGCAGATAGAAGCCCGAGAGCGATTCGACGATGCCGATCACCAGTCCGCCGACGATGGCGCCCGGCAGGCTGCCAAATCCGCCCACCACAGCGGCCGGAAATGCCTTGAGGCCGATCAGCCCCATGTTGGCGTGCACGAAGGTAATGGGCGCCAGCAGCAGGCCTGCCACCGCCGCCACAGCGGCGGCCAGGCCCCAGGCCAGGCCATTGAGCCGCTGCACCGGAATGCCCATGTAGTAGGCGGCCAGCTGGTTCTGCGACGACGCCTGCATGGCGATGCCCAGCTTGCTGTAGCGGAACATGGCAAACAGCAGCACACACAACACGCCTGTGGCGCCGATCACCACCAGTTGCTCGGCGTTGAGCACCAGCGCACCGAGGCGAAACGACAGGTCCTTGTAGGGCACGGGCAGTGTGTGCGTCTCGGTGCCGATGTTGGGGATCATGGTCACCAGCCCACGCAGCACGTAGCCGATGCCGATGGTGAGCATGACAATGGAGAAGGCGGGCTGGCCCAGGATGGGCCGGATCACGGCGCGCTCCAGCACCACGCCAAAGCAGCCCATGGCCAGGATGCTGGCGAGCACGGCCACCCAGAAGGGAAAGCCCAGCACCGTCATGAGTGCCAGCCCGCAGAAGGCGCCGAGCATCATGAGTTCGCCCTGGGCGAAGCTCACGGTCTCCGTGGCCTTGTAGATGAGCACGAAGCCCAGCGCGATCAGGCCGTAGATGCACCCCTGGGAGACACCGCTGATCAACAGTTGCACAAATTGCACACTGGCTCTCCAGAATAAGTGATACGCAAAGCGGGTAAGAGCGGGGCGTATGCCTTGTGGGCATGTGCCAGGTGCATCGTTGCTTGCGCAGGTCCTGCAGATTATTTTTACAAAGCGATTGCTTTGCATAAATAATGGTGCACGCGTGCTGTGCATACCGCACTCGGGGCTAACCCTGATGGGGTGGGCGAGCGGGTAGCGGCGGATATTGACGCAGCGCTGCACCCTGCGCAATAGGAGTAACGTCGGGTGGGTGAACAGGTTCTGAGCACCGGACCACAGGAGAGCCGCATGTCCGTAGAGGTTGAAACGCAAGGCGGTGTCACGCTGGTGACATTGCGCCGGCCTGCTGTGCGCAACGCGGTGGATGCCGACACCGCCCGCGCACTGCATGCGGCCTTTCTGGCCTTTGAGCACGATGAAAGCGCCAATGTGGYGGTGTTCCAGGGCGCTGGCGGGCATTTTTGTGCGGGCTGGGATCTGCAGTCGGGCGCGCGTCTGCTGGCCGCCGGCGTCACGCCCGAGGCGCTCGCCGAGACGCTGGACTTCACGGCCGATGCGGTCCACCCACCTGGGCCCATGGGGCCGAGTCGCCTGCATCTGTCCAAGCCGGTGATTGCGGCGATCGAAGGCGCCGCTGTGGCCGGCGGCATGGAGCTGGCACTGTGGTGCGACCTGCGCGTGATGGCGGAGGACGCTTACATGGGCGTGTTCTGCCGCCGTTTTGGCGTGCCGCTGATCGATGGCGGCACCGTGCGCCTGCCGCGCCTTGTCGGGCTGTCGCACGCGCTCGACCTGATCCTGACCGGGCGCAAGGTGGAATCTGCCGAAGCCCTGCGCATGGGGCTATGCAACCGCGTGGTGCCTGCCGGGCAGGCGCTGGAGGCAGCCCTGGCCCTGGCACATCAGTTGGCCGCCTTCCCGCAGGCCACCCTGCGTGCAGACCGCGCCAGCGCGCTGGCCGCCGAGGGCTTGCCTTTGCAGCAGGCCTTGCTGCAGGAGTGGGCGGGTGGCCGCGAATGCCTGGCCGACGCGCTGCGTGGCGCCTCGCGGTTTGCGGCTGGGCAGGGACGCCACGGCCAGTTTTAAGTCAAAATGCCTCCAGGTGCTGGTGTATCAAGCGCCAGCAGCTATAAAAACAGGAGTCATCGGACCGGTGGGCGCAGCGCGCTGCAGGTCCGCACTCAGCACACCATGAGCAAAACCATTTCCCCCCAGCCACAGGCTTTAGAGCCCGAGTTCATCGCCGGGCTTAAGTCCATCTTTGAAGAAAAGATCGTGTTCAACCAGGTCCTGGGGCTCAAGGTCACCGCCCTGGCGCCTGACGGCGTGGTGGGACGCATCGACATGAAGCCCGACTTGGTGGGTCACTACGCCTACAACCGCATCCACGGTGGCGTGATCAGTGCGGGGCTCGACGCCATGGGCGGCCTGGCCGTGATGGCTGCGATTGGCGCCAAGCACCTGGACGAGCCGCCCGAGCAGCGCCTGCACCGCTTTGCCAAGCTGGGCACCATCGACCTGCGCATCGACTACCTGCGCCCGGGCATTGGCAGCCACTTTGAGCTGCGCGCGCAGGTGTTGCGACTGGGATCGCGTGTCGCCACGACACGCATGGAGTTTCTGGGGCCGGACGGGCAGATCATGTCGGCGGGGGCTGCGGCGTACATCGTTTCTTGATCGGGCGTGCTGCCGTGCGCGGGATGTGTGATCCCGCAAGCCTTGCAAGCGCATGCTACGAGAGAACCGTTTGGTTACCGTTCTTGCGTAACGAAGGCATCTTTCCAGGGGCACGAAACCTACGATGACTCTCTTTTCAAGGAGATCTGATGGCCGTGCAAAACCCTTTCTTTGGCAAGCGTGAACCCGAGTCGTTCCAACCCCGCAGCAGCACCACCTCAGGCTCCGTATTGGGCGGCACGGCGGCCAGCAGCGCCGCACCTGCGCAGCCGGTGCCTGCTCCGGCTGCCCCCAAGTCGGCCAGTGCCAGCGACAGCTCGGGCAGCAAGCTCACSGTSGGCCCSAACATCAAGCTCAAGGGCGTSGAGATCACCGAYTGCGACACGCTCGTGGTCGAAGGCMYGGTCGAGGCSACSATGGAYTCGCGCSTGATSCAGATCTCGGAGCACGGCGCCTTCAAGGGCTCGGCTGAGATCGACATTGCCGAGATCCACGGCGAGTTCAACGGCACACTCACCGTGCGGCAAAAGCTGGTGATCTACAGCACCGGCAAGGTCAACGGCAAGATCCGCTACGGCAAACTGGTGGTGGAAGAGGGTGGACAGCTGGCGGGAGAGATCGAGGCCGGTTTTTCCGCATCGTCGTCCAGCAGCACACAGCGGGCAGCAGCCCCCTTGAGGGCTGAGCCAGCCGCGCTGGCAGCCTAATCTGCACTCACAGCCGCGCCCCGATAGGCGCGGGCAGTCTGTTCGATTCCGTTCGGTGGCTCACGCAGGCGCGTTGTGCTTGGGCACCGGGCGCGGCCTGCCCTGGTGGTCGATGGCCACATAGGTCAGGCGCGCCTCCGTCACTTTCACATACTGCCCCTGGGCAGAAAAACGCTCGGCATACACCTCCACCTCCACGGTGACCGAGGTGTTGCCCACGCGCGTGATGGCCGAGAAGAACGASAGGATRTCGCCCASSCGCACSGGCTGCTTGAAGATGAATTCRTTGACCGCCACCGTGGCCWTGCGGCCCTGGATGTAGCGCGCGGGCAGCACGGAGCCCGCCAGGTCGACCTGCGCCATCACCCATCCGCCAAAGATGTCGCCATTGCCGTTGGTGTCGGCGGGCATGGGGATGACCTTGAGCACCAGCTCCTTGTCGGTGGGCAATGCGGCGGGTGGTGGGCTGAAAACGGCAGACATGGGCACAATCTCGGTTGGGGCTGAGCCAATCCTTGGGGAAACCGGTGGTTTCACAAGGCCTCGCGCCCTGAAAAAAGCCACCTGGGCATCAGCCAGGTCGGTAAAAACAACAACCGGAATTGTCCCCCATGCGCCACCACGGCGAAACCTCCCCCCCTGCCGCCGCCAGCGCGCCCGGTGCCACCGCCAGTGGCACGGCCGCCAGTCCCGCACCGGTCCAGTCGGACTGGGTCACCCTGCACCGATTGCTGCCCTACCTGTGGCAATACAAATGGCGCGTGATAGCCGCCATCGTCTTCATGGTGGGCGCCAAGTTCGCCAACGTGGGCGTGCCCATCCTGCTCAAGACGCTGGTCGATGCCATGAGCCTGAAGCCGGGCGACCCCGCCGCGCTGCTGGTGGTGCCGGTGGGGCTGCTGGTGGCCTACGGCGCGCTGCGGCTGTCCACCTCGCTGTTCACCGAGCTGCGCGAGCTGGTGTTTGCCAAGGCCACGCAGGGCGCGGCGCGCTCGATTGCGCTGCAGACCTTTGAGCACCTGCACGCCCTGAGCCTGCGGTTTCACCTGGAGCGGCAGACGGGTGGCATGACGCGTGACATCGAGCGCGGTGTGCGCGGCATCGAGTCGCTGATCTCGTTCACGCTGTTCAACGTGGTCGCCACTCTGGTCGAGGTGGTGCTGGTGCTGTCGGTGCTGGCCATCAAGTTCGACGCCTGGTTCGCGTGGATCACGCTGGCGGCGCTGGCGCTTTACATCCTCTTCACGGTGCTGGTGACCGAGTGGCGCACCCAGTTCCGCCGCGAGGCCAACGAGTTCGACTCGGCCGCGCATTCCAAGGCCGTGGATTCGCTGCTCAACTACGAGACGGTGAAGTATTTCAACAACGAAGGCTTCGAGGCCCGCCGCTACGACGAAAGCCTGGAGCGCCTGCGCCGTGCGCGGCTGAAAAGCCAGACCACGCTGTCCCTGCTCAACACCGGCCAGCAGCTCATCATTGCCGTGGGCCTGGTGGCCATGCTCTGGCGCGCCACGCAGGGCGTGGTCGATGGCCGCATGACCCTGGGTGACCTGGTCATGGTCAATGCCTTCATGATCCAGCTGTACATACCGCTCAATTTTTTGGGCGTGATCTACCGCGAGATCAAGCAGAGCCTCACCGACCTGGACAAGATGTTCACGCTGATGGACAAGGAGCGCGAGGTGGCCGACGCCCCTGGCGCCCAGCCGCTGGCTGGGCTGGACCAGCCCACCGTGCGTTTCGAGGACGTGGTGTTTGCCTATGACGCCAAGGGCGGGCGCACCATCCTGCAAGGCATCAGCTTCGAGATCCCGGCGGGCAAGACGGTGGCGGTGGTGGGGCCCTCGGGCTCGGGCAAGAGCACGCTGGCGCGGCTGCTGTTCCGCTTCTACGACATCCAGCAGGGGCGCATCACCATTGCGGGGCAGGAGATCCGCAGCGTGACGCAGGGCAGCGTGCGCCAGGCGATTGGCATCGTGCCGCAAGACACCGTGCTGTTCAACGACACCGTGGCCTACAACATCGCCTACGGCCGCCCTGGCGCCACGCAGGACGAGATCGAATCCGCCGCCCGCGCCGCGCGCATCCACGACTTCATCGCCAGCACACCCAAGGGCTACGCCACCATGGTCGGCGAGCGGGGGCTCAAGCTTTCGGGCGGTGAAAAGCAGCGCGTGGCGATTGCCCGCACCTTGCTCAAGAACCCGCCCCTCCTGATCTTTGACGAGGCCACCAGCGCGCTGGACTCCGCCAACGAGCGCGCCATCCAGGCCGAGCTGCAGGGCGTGGCGCAGAACAAGACCACGCTGGTGATTGCCCACCGCCTGTCCACGGTGGTGGACGCGCACGAGATCCTGGTCATGGACGCGGGCCGCATCATCGAGCGCGGCACGCACGCGCAGCTGCTGGCCCTCGGCGGCCGCTACGCCAGCATGTGGTCGCTCCAGCAAAGCGATGCTGCCGCCTGAGCGGCATCTCTCTCTCTTTTATTTGTTTCGCGATTTGTAATCCATGAAGCCCGTCCTTCTTGCCCTCATGTTTTTGTCTGAAGAGCACATCGCGCAGATGGCCCAGACCTTTGAAGTGATCTACGCCCCCGATGCACCGCAGGCCGCCACCGCCATCGCGCAGCACGGCAGCCGCGTGCGTGTGGTGCTCACCATCGGTGCGGTGGGCCTGAGCCCGGCGCAGATCGATGCGCTGCCCTCGCTCACACTCATCTGCGCGCTGGGCGCAGGCTACGAGAACGTGGCGGTGGCCCATGCCAAGGCGCGCGGCATTGTGGTGGCCACCGGTGCAGGCACCAACGACGACTGCGTGGCCGACCACACCTGGGGCCTGCTGATCGCGGCGCAGCGCCGCATCCTGCCGCTGGACAAGGCCACCCGCGCCGGCATCTGGCGCACGGCCTTGCCGCTGCCGCCCAACGTGTCGCACAAGCGGCTGGGCATCATCGGCCTGGGCACCATCGGCAAGAAGATTGCCCAGCGCGCGCTGGGCTTCGAGATCGAGGTGGGCTACCACAACCGCAGTGCACGCACCGATGTGCCTTACCGCTACTTTGCCGATGTCACCGCGCTGGCCGAATGGGCGGACTTCCTCGTGGTCGCCACGCCGGGCGGTGCGGGCACCAGGCACCTGGTCAACGCAGACGTGCTGAAGGCGCTCGGCGCGCGGGGCGTGGTGGTCAACATCGCACGCGGCAGTGTGATCGACACCACCGCCCTGGCCGCAGCGCTGCGCGACGGCCGCATTGCCGCCGCAGGGCTGGATGTGTACGAGAGCGAGCCCGCCTCTCCGGCCGAGCTGCTGGACCTGGACAACGTGGTACTCACGCCCCATGTGGCAGGCTGGTCGCCCGAAGCCGTGCAGGCCTCGGTGGACCGGTTCATGGAGAACGCCCGGCGCCATCTGGCAGGTGAGGCGCCGGTCACGCCGGTGTGACCGGTTTGGGGTTGTACAGGTCGATAGCGCTAGTGGAATATGCGCTGTTAGCTATTGAATCAGGAGCAATGGAATGTCTGTCGATCTGACGGCGCTGCAGACCCGGTTGCGCGCGTTTGCGGCGGAGCGGCAGTGGCAGCCGTTCCACACCCCCAAGAACCTGGCGATGGCGCTGATGGTCGAGGCGGCCGAGCTGGCCGAGATCTTCCAGTGGATGACGCCGGAACAGTCGCTCGCCGTGCGTGAGGACCCGGCGCTGAAGGAGCCCATTGCCGATGAGGTGGCCGACGTGCTGCTGTACCTGCTGCAGCTCGCGGACCATGCGGGCGTGGACCTGGCGGAGGCCGTGGAGCACAAGCTGCGCAAAAACGCGGTCAAGCACCCAGTTCCTGATGGTTTGAAGTGAAAGTGGCTGGTAGCGCTAGTGCAATATGCCTTTGATGCTATCAAATAAATAGTGAAATCGCGGGCGCGTCCCCAGCTGTCGCTTTCGCGCACGCCCAGCAAAAAGCCCCGCCATGGCGGGGCTTTGGCAAACACCGGGCGATTGCTCGCACCGGTGACGGACGGGCCCACTCAAGGGTCACTTCTTGCGTGCAGCAATGGCCTTCTCGGCAGAGCCCACGAGGTCGGCGCCGATCTGGCCCTTCCACTTTTCGTACACGGGGCGCGTGGCCTTCACGAACGCGTCGCGCTCGGCGGCGGACAGCTGCGTGACGGTCACGCCGTTGGCGGCGATTTCCTTGAGCAGGGGCTTGTCGGCCTCGACCATGCCCTTGCGGGCGATGGCGATTTCTTCCTTGCCAGCGTCGATGGCGGCCTGCTTCACGATCTCTCGGTCCGCAGGGGTCCACGAAGCCCAGATGTCCTTGTTCACCACGAACACCAGCGGGTCGTTCACGTAGCCCCACATGGTGATGTGCTTCTGCGCCACGGTATGCAGCTTGGCGGCCTGGTACACGGCGATGGGGTTCTCCTGGCCGTCCACCGCGCCGCTGGCAAAGGCGGGCTGTGCGTCGGCCCAGCTCATTTGTGTGGGGTTGGCGCCCAGCGCGGTGAAGGTGTCCAGGAACAGGGGCGAGCCCACCACACGGATCTTCAGCCCCTTGAGGTCGGCGGGGCTCTTGATGGCCAGCTTGGAGTTGGAGATTTCGCGGTAGCCGTTCTCACCCCAGGCGAGCGGCACGACACCTGCCTTCTCCAGCGTGGTGAAGATCTGCTTGCCCACGTCGCCTTGCGTCACTGCATCGACCGCAGCGTAGTCGGGGAACAGGAAGGGCAGCGAGAAAAGGTTGAGCTGCTTGACCTGGGGCGACCAGTTGATGGTGGAGCCCACGGCCATGTCGATCACGCCCTGGCGCAGGGCACTGAACTCGCGCGTCTGGTCGCCCTGGATCAGCGACACGCCGGGGTAGAGCTTGATGTTGATGCGGCCCTGGGTGCGCTCGCGCACCTTGTTGGCCCACAGCTCGCCGCCCTTGCCCCAGGGAAAGGCCGTGCCCAGCACCAGCGACATGCGGTACTCGCTCTTGTACGCGGTCTGCGCGATGGCGGCAGGGGCGGTGAACGCCAGGGCGGCGGCAGCGGCCACGGCGGAAGTGAGGAAGGTGCGCAGTTTCATTGTTTCAGTCTCCTGGTTAGAAATTCGTCGGCAAGGGGTCAGTAGCCCAGTTTGGCGGGCAGCCACAGGGCCAGTTGCGGGAAGGCGATCACGGCCACCATCACAAGGAACATGGCGAACAGCATCCAGCCCACCCAGCGCACGGTCGATTCCATGCGCACACCGGCAATGCGGCAAGACACCATCAGGTTCACGGCCAGTGGAGGGGTGAACTGGCCCAGAGCGACCTTCAGGGTCAGAATGACGCCGAACCAGACGGGGTCCCATTTGTAGTGCTGCATGATGGGCAGCAGCAGCGGCACAAAGATCAGGAAGATCGAGATGCCGTCAAGGAACATGCCCACCGTGATCAGCAGCACGATGAGCAGTGCCAGCACGCCGTATTCGCCCAGGCCCGAGTTCACGATGGCGTTGGCCACCGGGTCGATCACGCCCAGCGTGGACAGCGAGTAGGCAAAGATGCCCGCGAGCGAGACCACGATGAGGATCACGGCCGACAGCTCGCCCGATTCGCGCAAGATGGGGAACAGGTCGCGCACAGAAATCGTGCGGTGGATCACCATGCCCACGAACAGGCCGTAGAACACCGCGACCACGGCGGCTTCCGTCGGCGTGAACCARCCSGCRCGCATGCCGCCCAGGATSAGCACYGGCGCSGCCAGGCCCCAGRYSGCYTCGCGMARGCTCTTCCAGAAYGGSGGGCGSGGCAKSGTKGCYTCGAGCGCGCCCATCTTGTGCTTGCGCGCCATCCACACGGCGGGCACGATCAGCGCCACGCCCGCCAGGATGCCGGGGATCATGCCGGCYGCAAASAGCGCSGGCACCGAGGCGCCSGGCACCAGCACCGAGTAGAYGATGAACGCGACCGAGGGCGGRATCAGGATGTCGGTGGCTGCAGCGGCSCCCACCACGCTGGCCGAGAACGAGGGCGGGTAGCCCGCGCGCGACATGGCCGCGATCATCACCCCGCCCACAGCAGCGGCATTGGCCGGGCCCGAGCCCGAGATGCCGCCCAGGAACATGGCCACCGCAATCGCCACCAGCGGCAGCATGCCCGGGCCACGCCCSACGATGGCCACGGCGAAGTTCACGAGGCGCAGCGCCACGCCCGAGCGGTCGAAGATGGAGCCCACCAGCACGAACATCGGGATGGCCAGCAGCGGGTACTTGCCCAGCCCGGCGTAGAAGTTCTGCGGCACGGCCAGTAGGCCGAACCACTGGCTGTCGGCGTTGGCCAGCGCGATGGCGGCGGCACCGGCCAGGCCCAGCGCGGCGCCAATCGGCACGCCCACAAACATCAGGCCCAGAAAGGCCACAAACAGCAGCGTGGCGATCATGGTTGCGCATCCTTGTGCGCCGGGGCGGCATCGCTGACCGTCCCGCGGCTGCGGCGGATGAACAGCCCGATGGCGCGTGCCGTGATGAGCGCAGAGAACACGGGCAGCCAGATCGAATACCACCACTGCGGCACGCCGATGCCGGGGGAGGTTTCGCCAAAGCTGTAGTCGTCCCACACCACGCGCACGCTCAGGACGGCGATGACGCCAAACAGCAGGGCCACAGTGGCCGCGCCCAGCATGGACAGGCGCTTGCTGCGCAGGGCAGAGCCGCCCTCGGCAAAGTACTCGATGCGGATGTGCTGGTCGCGCGCCACGGCGGCCGAGCCTGCGATGAGCGCCAGCGCGATCATCAGGAACACCGAGATTTCTTCGGTCCAGGCGAACGAGGAGTTGGTGAAGTAACGCACCAGCACGTTGGCAAAGGTGATGAGYGCGAGSGCSSCCATGAYGATGACGGTGAGCCAGTCTTCAAGGCGCAGCGAGCGGGGCTCGGCCTCGGGACTCGCGGCGCCGGGCAGTGCGTCGGTCGCAGGCCCTTGGGGAGAGGAGGAGGACATGGGGCAGGGGAAGGAGGAGAACAAACACGGGAGCATGCGGGTCGCCCTGCCCGGCAGTGTTGTGCACCAGGGGCCTCGACGCGGAGCGCTGTAGGCGCCGCTTTCTATTATGCGATGGGTTGCTATGCATGCACACCATTGGTGCGCCGCGTCAGCACTGTGTAAACCCTCATGCCAGCGGCCAGCACGGTGTAGCCCGCGCGCGGATAATGCACCGATGGAAACCAAGTGGCTTGAAGATTTCGTCAGTCTTGCGGAAACCCGCAGCTTCAGCCGGTCAGCGCAGCTGCGGCATGTGACCCAGCCAGCGTTCTCGCGGCGCATCCAGGCGCTGGAGGCCTGGGCCGGCACCGACCTGGTGGACCGCAGCTCCTACCCCACCCGGCTGACCCCGGCCGGCAAGACCCTGTACGACCAGGCCCTGGAAATGCTCCAGTCGCTGCAGAACACGCGTGCCATGCTGCGCGCGCACACCAGCGCAGGCAAGGACATGATCGAGTTCGCCGTGCCCCACACGCTGGCGTTCACGTTCTTCCCGGCCTGGGTGTCCAGCCTGCACGACAAGTTCGGCCCGTTCAAAAGCCGCCTGATTGCGCTGAATGTGCACGACGCGGTGMTGCGCCTGGTCGARGGCGGGTGCGACTTGCTGATCGCCTACCACCACCCCTCGCAGCCCTTTCAGCTCGATGCCGATCGGTATGAGATGGTCAGCCTGGGTCAGGAAGTGTTATCGCCCTACAGCAAGGCCGACGCCGAGGGCCAGCCCGTGCACCGCCYGCCCGGCCGCGCAGGCCAGCCGCTGCCCTACCTGGGCTATGCGCCCGGYGCCTACCTGGGGCGGGTGACCGAACTCATCCTCAAACAATCGCAGACGCCCATTCACCTGGAGCGCGTGTACGAGACCGATATGGCCGAAGGTCTCAAGGCCATGGCGCTGGAAGGGCATGGCGTGGCCTTCTTGCCCCACAGCGCCGTGAAGAAGGAGCTGCGCTCGCGCCGCCTGGTCAGCGCCGCGCCCCCGGACACCGAAGGCCTGCAGATGACCATGGATGTGCGTGCCTACYGCGAAAAGCCCAATGGCAAGGACACCCCCAAAGGCACGGCGCAGGCGCTGTGGACCTACCTGCAGGCCCAAGCGGCCTCATGCTAAGGGTAAATACGGACATAAACACTTTGCATAGTTGTGCGCGCAAACGGCATTGGAATTTCACCGTAACGACACGTACAGTCTGCGCCATCGCCGGATCGGTGGATAGCAGCGTGTGCCTTGGCAGGGCCCCACGGTGGCACGAAGATTGCAAACCCGGTTCATTCCTTCACAGAGGCATCGTATGAAAGTTCAGCATTGGGGATTGGCCTGGGGCCTCGCAGCACTGTGCTGTGCGGTCGGTGCGTCTGCGCAGGCCAGCGTGCTGGAGCGCGTGGCTGGCGGTGGCAAGCTGGTCATTGCCTACCGTGAATCCTCGGTGCCTTTCTCGTACATCGACAGCCAGTCGGGCAAGCCCGTGGGCTACGCGCTGGACCTGTGCCTGCGCATGGCCGAGCTGGTGCGCAAGAAGACCGGCAAGAAGGACATGGAGATCGAGCTGGTGCCTGTCACGCCGGCCAACCGCATCGCCATGATCGAGCAGGGCAAGGCCGACATGGAGTGTGGCTCCACCACCAACAACGCCGAGCGGCGCCAGAAGGTGGCCTTCACCATCCCCCACTTCATCACCGGCGCGCGGCTGCTGGTCAAGTCCTCCAGCACCATCGACAGGGTGGAGGATCTCAACGGCAAGAAGCTGGTGTCCACCAAGGGCACGACGCCCCTGAAGGCGGCCGACCAGGCCAACCGCGAGCGCCTGATGGGCATCACCATCGTCGAGGCACCCGACCATGCCAAGGCGGTCGAGATGGTCGAGAAGGGGGAGGCCGATGCGTTTGTGATGGACGACGTGCTGCTGTACGGCCTGGCGGCCGGGCGGCCCGACCCCAAGGCGCTCAAGGTGGTGGGCCGCTTCATGACCACCGAGCCACTGGCCATCATGCTGCCCAAGAACGACCCTGAGTTCAAAAAGCTGGTGGACGAGGAAATGCGCCGCCTGATTACCAGCCGCGAGATTTACCCGATTTACGACAAGTGGTTCAACAAGGCCATTCCGCCCAACAACACCGTGCTGAGCCTGCCGGTCAGTTACTTGTTGCGCGACTTCTGGAAATACCCTACCGACCAGGTCCCGTTCTGACTAATATCCCTGGTTGCGTGCTACCCCTTTTTGGAGTGCGGTCCTGACCGGTTACCCCCGGCTGGCCCCTGTCTCTAAAATCCCCCCCTTTTTCGTTTTCAACACAAGGAGATCCCTATGAAGAAACATTTGCTCGCGGTTGCCGTGACCGCCTTGGCTGCMGGCAGCGYWTTTGCCCARGCCAATGACACYCTGGCCAAGATCAAGGCCTCSGGCAGCGTGACGCTGGGCGTGCGCGAGTCTTCGGGTCTTTCGTACACGCTGGGCAACGGCAAGTACGTGGGTTTCCACACCGAAATGGGCGAGATCGTTCTGCACGACATCCAGAAGCAACTGGGCTTGCCCAAGCTGGATATCAAGTACCAGCCCGTGACCTCGCAAAACCGTATTCCGCTGGTGACCAACGGCACCGTGGACCTGGAGTGTGGCTCCACCACCAACAACGCCGCCCGCCAAAAGGACGTGGCGTTTGCCGTGACCACCTATGTGGAAGAAGTGCGCACCGTGGTGAAGGCCAACTCGGGCATCACCTCGATCAAGGACCTGAACGGCAAGACCGTGGCCACCACCACCGGCACGACCTCCGTGCAGACCCTGCGCAAGCACGAACGTGCTGGCGGCATCGACTTCAAGGAAGTGTTTGGCAAGGACCACGCCGACAGCTTCCTGATGCTGGAAACCGGCCGTGCTGACGCATTCGTGATGGACGGCTCCATCCTGGCTGCCAACGTCTCCAAGTCCAAAAACCCTGCCGATTACAAGATCGTGGGCGAAGTGCTGTCGGTGGAACCCATCGCCTGCATGCTGCGCAAGGACGACCCCGCGTTCAAGAAGGCTGTGGACGACTCCATCAAGCGCCAGATCGCCGACGGCTCGCTGGCCAAGCTGTACGACAAGTGGTTCATGCAACCGGTGCCACCGACCAACACCAAGATCGGCCTGCCGATGTCCGACGCTACCAAGGCAGCCTGGGCATCGCCTAACGACAAGCCCATGGAAGACTACGCCAAGAAGTAAGCTCTGCAACGCTTGTGCCCCTTCGGCCAGCTGGTTTGAAGGGGCTTTTTTGTTGGGTCGGCCCAGTGGGCCCCCCAGCGCAAAACCAAAAATTAAAGGGGTGCTCCTATGAGTTGGGATTGGCAGGTGTTCTGCCAGGACACCATGGACCGGGATGTGGTGCAGGGCTGCTTTGGCAAAGGCGGCGAGATCACCTACCTGGACTGGATGCTGTCGGCCTGGGGCTGGACGGTGTCCGTTTCGCTGCTGGCCTTGCTGCTGGCGCTTGTGTTGGGTTCATTCATCGGTACGCTGCGCACCTTGCAGGATCGCCCGATGATCGTTCGGCTGGGCAATGCCTGGGTCGAGCTGTTTCGCAATATTCCGCTGCTGGTGCAGATTTTCCTGTGGTACCACGTGCTGCCCAGCCTGTTCCCGGTGCTGCGGGGCGTGCCCGGTTTTGCGCTGGTGGTGCTGGCGCTGGGCTTTTTCACCTCGGCACGTATCGCCGAGCAGGTGCGTTCGGGCATCCAGGCCCTGCCACGCGGCCAGCGGTATGCCGGCATGGCCATGGGTTTCACCACCTTCCAGACCTACCGCTATGTGCTGCTGCCCATGGCGTTTCGCATCATCATTCCGCCGCTSACSAGCGARACGATGAACATCTTCAAGAACTCGTCSGTGGCGTTTGCCGTGTCGGTGRCCGARCTCACSATGTTCGCCATGCAGGCGCAGGAAGAAACCTCGCGCGGCATCGAGGTSTATCTGGCGGTGACCACGCTGTACATCATCTCGGCGTTTGCGATCAACCGCATCATGGCCTTCATTGAAAAGCGTGCACGCATCCCTGGCATGGTCGTGAGTGGCGCGGCCGGAGGGGGGCATTGATATGAATCTCGATTTCTCCTTCTACAACTGGGACCTGATCTCCAACTTCGTGCTCAAGGGGCTGTACTTCAGCCTGATCCTCACGCTGGTGGCCACCATCGGGGGCGTGCTGTTTGGCACCGTGCTGGCACTCATGCGCCTGTCGGGCAAGAAGTGGCTGGATGTGCCTGCCACCATCTACGTCAACGGCATGCGCTCCATTCCGCTGGTGATGGTGATCCTGTGGTTCTTCCTGCTGGTCCCCGCCATCATCGGCCGCCCCATTGGCGCGGAAGTGTCGGCAGTCATCACCTTCATTGCCTTTGAGGCAGCGTAMTTCAGCGAAATCATGCGCGCTGGCATCCAGTCCATCCCACGCGGCCAGGTGTACGCCGGCCAGGCATTGGGCATGACTTACGGCCAGAACATGAAGCTGGTGGTGCTGCCCCAGGCGTTCCGCAACATGCTGCCSGTGCTGCTCACCCAGACCATCATCCTGTTCCAGGACACSTCGCTGGTYTACGCCATTGGCGCCTACGACATGCTCAAGGGCTTTGAAGTGGCGGGCAAGAACTTTGGTCGTCCGATCGAGGCGTACCTGGCTGCTGCGGTTCTGTACTTCATCATGTGCTATGCGCTGTCCTGGGCGGTCAAGCGCCTGCACCAGAAGATCGCGATCATCCGCTGATCGAGGCTGGTGCAAAAGAGATTGGATTGAGGAAAAAGAAATGATCGAACTCAAAAACGTATCCAAGTGGTATGGCCCGGTGCAGGTGCTCAACGAGTGCTCGGCCACCATCAACAAGGGTGAAGTGGTCGTGGTCTGCGGGCCCTCGGGCTCCGGTAAGTCCACACTCATCAAGACCATCAACGCGCTCGAACCCTTCCAGAAGGGCGAGATCACGGTCGATGGCGTGAAGCTGCATGACCCCAGCACCAACCTGCCCAAGCTGCGCAGCCGCGTGGGCATGGTGTTCCAGCACTTCGAGCTGTTCCCCCACCTGTCGGTGACGGACAACCTGACCATTGCGCAGATCAAGGTGCTGGGCCGCAGCGCGGACGACGCCAAGAAGCGCGGCCTCAAGATGCTGGAGCGCGTGGGCCTGATCGCCCACAAGGACAAGTTCCCCGGCCAGCTCTCGGGCGGTCAGCAGCAGCGYGTSGCCATYGCGCGSGCGCTGWGCATGRACCCCATCGTGATGCTGTTCGACGAACCCACATCCGCGCTCGACCCCGAAATGGTCGGTGAAGTGCTGGACGTGATGGTGGGCCTGGCCAACGAAGGCATGACCATGATGTGCGTGACCCACGAAATGGGCTTTGCCCGCAAGGTGAGCAACCGCGTGATCTTCATGGACGTGGGCGGCAAGATCCTGGAAGACTGCTCCAAGGACGACTTCTTCAACAACCCCGATGCACGCCAGCCGCGTACCAAGGACTTCCTCAACAAGATCCTGCAGCACTGAACGGTGCTTGCACCCCCGTGCCGCAAGGGTTGGGGGCTACAAAAAAAGCGCTCTACGGAGCGCTTTTTTCATGGGGCCACCCAGGGCTGAACGTCTGCTGCGCGCAGGCTAGCGCTTGCTCCGCCGACCGGCTGGCGAGGGGCTTTCCACGATGAGTTGCGACTCGAAATCCGTCCACAGATCGTCGCGCCGCTTCAGTGCCTCGGACACCGCCTTGTGCCGCAGCTGGGCCACGGCCGACACCAGCGCATTGCACAGGAAGAACGCGGCGGTGTAGGAGTCGAACGGCGACGCATTGGATGTGCGCACCTGCAGCCGGTGGTGGGACAGCGCGGCCAAGGGCGCAGCGGCGCTGTCGGTGATAGCCAGCACCTGGGCCCCGGCGTCGCGAAAGCGCTGCGCCACTTTCACCGGCCCGCTGGCGTAGCGGCGGATGCTGAAGACCAGCAAGGCATCTTCGGGCTGGATCCACAGCAGCTGGTCGGTGGCGTCCACCGCGCCAGCCCCCAGTTCGTGCACGCCCGGGCGGCACATGTTCAGGTGCAGCGCCAGCCAGGCGGCCACCGGGGCGCTGTTGATCTGCGCCAGCACAAAGATGCGTCCCTTGCCCTGTGCGATGCGTGCCACCATGGCCTCGAAGGCCGCCATGTCCAGTCCGTCGCGCGTGGTGGTGAGGTTGTGCTGGTCGTGCAGCAGCGCGTCGTCCACACACTGCTGCAGGCTGCGCCGGGTGCCGATGGTGACCGGCGCGCGCTGCCCCGCCGTTTGCAGCAGGGCGGTGACCTCGGCCCGCGCCTCGCGCTGGGCCTCGGCATAGCTGCCGTAGCCCAGCTTGGCAAACAGCCGTACCACGGTCGATGCACTGGTGCCTGTGTGCGCAGCGAGGGCGGTGGCGGACTCCAGCAGGGCGTGGGGGTAGTCGCGCCCCAGGGCCTCGGCCAGCGCCCGTTCGCTGGCGGTCAGGTCGGCGTCCTGGCGGGCCAGCCGCTCGGTCAGCAAGGCGCTGGATTCGTGCAATGATGATTTCATAAAATTCTCATTCGTGCAAAATACGTTGCAGAACCCCGGGTCGCGTACAACACTGCGACCCAAATTTTGCCCCTACCTGGGGCTTGCTCAAGGACAACGATGCTCAATACCCTGAACGAAGGTCTGCTGCCGGTGCGTGCGCAGGTCCTGGACTGGCTGGCCAGACAGCAGCAGTCCATGCAAGACCTGTTGCAAAAAGTGGTCAATATCGAGAGTGGCAGCCGCAATGAGGCGGGCGTGACGGCCGTGGCCCATGCCCTGGCCGAGCGCCTGCAGGCGGCCGGTGTGCCGGTGCAGTTCGAGCCCGTGCCTGGCTATGGCGTGCTGCTGCATGCGCAGGTCAACCCGGCAGAGGGCGCTGCAGCCGGTGGCGCGCCCATCATCCTCATGGGGCACATGGACACGGTGTTTCCCGATGGCACCGTGGCCAAGCGCCCCTACCGCGAAGAAGCGGGGCGCGCCTACGGCCCAGGCGTGGCCGACATGAAGTCCGGCCTGGTGCTCAACGTGTTTGTGGCCGAGGCCTTTGCGCGCTGCGGCGGCCTGCAGGCGCCGCTGCACCTGTTCTTCTCGTGCGATGAAGAGATCGGTTCGCCCGCCACGCGCGACCTCATCATGGCCCGCGTGCGGGGGGCGCGTGTGGTGTTCAACGCCGAGCCGGGCCGTGTCAGCGGCAACGTGGTCACCAGCCGCAAGGGCTCGATGGTGGTGGAGTTCGAGGTGCAGGGCGTGGCCGCGCATGCAGGCATCAACCACGCCGCTGGCGCCAGTGCCATCGAAGCCCTGGCCCGCAAGACCCTGGCGCTGCATGCGCTGACCGACCCGGCCACGGGCGTCACCTGCAACGTGGGCGTGGTGCAAGGGGGCATCGTGCCCAACATGGTGGCCCCACACGCCCGCGCTGAGGTGGACCTGCGCTTTACCGCCGACACCAACCCCGACGAACTGCTGGAGCGCGTGCGTGTCATCGTCGAAGAAGAGTCCGTGCCCCGCACCCAGGGCCGCATCACCACCACGCGCCGCACCCTGCCCATGAAGCCCACCCCGGACGACCTGCTGGCGCTGTACCAGCAAGGCGCGCGGTCGCTGGGCTTTGAGGTGCAAGGCGAGTTCACCGGCGGCGCGGCCGACAGCGGCCTGACCGCATCGGTGGGCGTGCCTACGCTGTGCGCTACGGGCCCGGTGGGCGGCCACGCACACACCGAACGCGAGTACTGCGAGCTGTCCACCTTTGTGCCACGCGCGCAGGCCGTGGCGCTGGCCGTGCTGGCACACCCCTGATTTCTTGTACCTCCCGCCCCTTCTTTGAGTTCTTTGATCGTCATGCACACCACACCTTCCCGTCGCCATCTTCTGACCACCGGACTGGGCCTTGCCGGCCTCGCCGCGCTGCCCGCCATGGCGCAAGACAAGTTCCCTTCGCGCCCGATCACGCTGGTGGTGCCCTTCCCGCCGGGGGGGTCGGTGGACATCATGGCGCGCCAGTATTCCGAGCCGCTGTCGCGCGTGCTGGGCGTGCCCATCGTGGTGGAAAACCGCGCCGGCGCGGGTGGCTCGGTGGGCGCGCAGTATGTGGCGCGCTCCAAGGCCGATGGCTACACCCTGGTCGTGTCATCGCAAAGCAGCCACCTGGCCAACCCGCTGACCCAGCCCAAGATCGGCTACGACCCGGTCAAGGATTTTGAGAACATCGCCATCCTGGGCCGCCAGCCCAACGCGCTGGTGGTGCACAGCAGCCTGCCGTTCAAGACCTTCAAGGAGTTCATCGACTACGCCAAGAAGAACCCGGGCAAGCTCARCTACGGCAGCGGCGGCGTTGGCAGCATGGGGCAGCTCAATGTGGAAATGCTCAAGGTGTCCACGGGCGTGTTCACCACGCACATTCCCTACCGTGGGGGCACGCCGCTGATCACGGGCGTGCTGGGCAACGAGGTGCAGTTCATCCTCGACAACCTGGTCATCATGCTGCCCCACATCCAGGCGGGCAAGGTGCGCGCCCTGGCCGTGGCGGCCGACCAGCGCCTGCCGCAACTGCCCGATGTGCCCACCATGGCCGAGGTGGGCCACCCCGAGCTCAACCTCACCTCCTGGACGGGCCTGGCCGCGCCTGCGGGCACACCCGATGCGGTAGTGCAGACGCTGTACAAGGCAGTGCGCCAAGTGGCCACATCGCCCGCCATGGTGGCCAACCTCAAGGACCGGGGTGTGATCGTGCCTGAAGAGATGTCGCCCGCCGCGTTCGAAAAAATGATGGCGGACCGGATGGTGAAGTTCGGCGCGGTCGTCAAACGCGCAGGGATCACCGCCGAATAAACCGGCAGATCTGCCTCTGGCGCTACCGTGATGAGCCATTTCACGCGGTAGCGCTACGAACATATGCCTCGCTAGCTATGAAATTGAGAGCGTTTGTAGGCGGCATGTCCGCAATGGGACAATGACGCCCATGACTGCAGCCCCCCAAACCCTCACCATCACCCGCCCCGACGACTGGCACCTGCATGTGCGCGACGGCGAGCCCCTGCACACCGTCGTGCCCCACACCGCCGCCCAGTTCGGGCGCGCGATCATCATGCCCAACCTGCGCCCACCGGTCACCACGGCCGAGCAGGCCCTGGCCTACAAGCAGCGCATCCTGGCCGCCGTGCCCGCAGGCATGAGCTTTGAGCCGCTGATGACGCTGTACCTGACCGACAACCTCCCGCCCGAAGAAATCGTGCGTGCCAAGGCCGCAGGCGTGGTGGCCTGCAAGCTCTACCCCGCAGGCGCCACCACCAACAGCGACGCGGGCGTGACCGACCTGCGCAAGACCTATAAAACGCTGGAAGCCATGCAGAAGGCCGGCATGCTGCTGCTGGTGCACGGCGAAGTGACCAGCAGCGACATCGACCTGTTCGACCGCGAGGCCGTSTTCATCGAGCAGCAGCTCATCCCGCTGCGCCGCGACTTCCCCGAGCTSAAGRTSGTSTTCGAGCACATCACCACCAAGGACGCGGCCSACTACGTGSSCARYGCCRACCGCTTCACSGCCGCCACCATCACCGCGCACCACCTGCTGTACAACCGCAACGCCATCTTCAYCGGCGGYRTSCGCCCGCACTACTACTGCCTGCCSGTGCTCAAGCGCGAGACSCAYCGCGTGGCSCTGGTKSAGGCSGCCACSAGCGGCAGCRRCMRSTTCTTYYTGGGCACCGACAGTGCACCGCACCCGGCGCACCTCAAGGAGCACGCTACCGGCTGCGCGGGCTGCTACACCGCCCACGCGGCCATCGAGATGTATGCCGAGGCGTTCGACAACGCGGGTGCGCTCGACCAGCTCGAAGGCTTCGCCAGCTTCCACGGCCCGGACTTCTACAGCCTGCCGCGCAACACCACCACCATCACCCTGCGCCGCGAGTCGTGGACACCGCCCGACAGCTTTGCGTTTGGCGAGGCCGAACTCAAGCCCCTGCGCGCGGGTGAAGCCCTGCCGTGGCGGCTGGTGTAAGTCCGCCCTTCGACGCCATCGACTGGAGCGTTCCCTGGCTGGCGCCGTGGCGCGGCCTGGGTCAACCCCTGGCCCAGCAGCTGCTGCAGGATGACCCATCGGTGCACCAGGCATTGCAGACCGCAGCGCCGCAGGGTGCTCCCGTGGTCTTTGTGCCCCAGTCCGCGCTGCCCGAAGGCTCCGCCTACGAGCAGTACATCTGGGACACCCGCCGCGTGCCCACGCGCGACAACCTGCACGACTTTTTCAACGGCCTGGTGTGGTTGCGGTTTCCGCACACCAAGCGGCGCCTGAACCAGCTGCAGGCCCAGGCCATCGCCGCCGATGGCGTGCAGGCCGTGCGCGGACCGCTGCGCGATGCGCTCACGGTGTTTGATGAAAACGGCGCGCTGTTGCAGGCGCCGGATGCCCTGTGGGATGCGCTCCGGGCGAGGGACTGGCAGCGCCTGTTCACCGACCTGCGCCCGCTGTGGGGCCAGGCCCGGCTGGTGCTGTTCGGGCACGCACTGCTCGAAAAGCTGGTTTTTCCGCGAAAACCCATGGTGGCGCACGTATTTCATGCGCCGGCAGCTATTGATTCCATAGCGGAGGTGGATGCGTGGCTGGCAGGGCAGGTGGAGGCCTCGGCATGGTCCAGCAAGCCCTTCACGCCGCTGCCGGTGCTGGGCGTGCCCGGCTGGTGGCCGGCCAATGCAGCGCCGGGCTTCTATGCCGATGCGCAGGTGTTCCGGCCCTTGCGGGCTGCGGCGGTTTCGTAATTCCCGCCAAGGCTTGTGTGATAAGGCCCCGGCCGGGGTTTGCACCTACCATAGCGCGATGAAATCGCGGCCATGGGGGGCTGCCACGGCCTCGCCGCCTGGAGACTGGCGCTTGAAGCGGCGCCCCCGGCCCCCATCTGAGCCTGCAAACACTCGTTGTTGTTTACCCCACGGAGAAACCATTCCATGAAGCGGATCCTTTTGTTTGTGATGACCAACCTGGCCGTCGTTGTCGTGCTGGGGGTGGTGGCCAGCCTGCTGGGCGTGAACCGCTATCTCACGGCCAACGGGCTCAACCTGGGCGCGCTGCTGGGCTTTGCGCTCATCATGGGTTTTGGCGGCGCGATCATCTCGCTGCTCATCAGCAAGCCCATGGCCAAGTGGACCTCGGGTGTGCGCGTGATCGACGGCTCCGGCTCGCCGGACGAGCGCTGGATTGTCGAGACCGTGCGCAAGTTCGCCGACCAGGCCCAGATCGGCATGCCCGAAGTCGGCATCTTTGAAGGCGACCCCAATGCCTTTGCCACGGGCGCGTTCAAGAACTCCGCCCTGGTGGCGGTGTCCACCGGCCTGCTGCAGGGCATGACCCGCGACGAGGTCGAGGCCGTGATCGGCCACGAAGTGGCCCACATCGCCAACGGCGACATGGTGACCATGACGCTGATCCAGGGCGTGATGAACACCTTCGTGGTGTTCCTGTCGCGCGTCATCGGCTACGCGGTGGACAGCTTCCTGCGCAAGAACGACGAGAACAGCTCGGGCCCCGGCATCGGCTACTACGTGACCACCATCGTGCTCGACATCGTGCTGGGCTTTGTGGCCGCGATGATCGTGGCCTGGTTCAGCCGCCAGCGCGAGTTCCGCGCCGACGCGGGCGCTGCCCAGCTGATGGGCCGCCGCCAGCCCATGATCAACGCGCTGGCCCGCCTGGGTGGCATGCACCCCGGCGAGCTGCCCAAGAGCGTGGCGGCCATGGGCATCGCCGGTGGCATTGGCAAGCTGTTCAGCACCCACCCGCCCATCGAAGAGCGCATTGCTGCGCTGCAGAACGCACAGCAGCAATAACTCGAACCGTCTCAGGCGCAACGCCTGATCGGCACCGAGGGCCGCCACAGTCTTGCACTGTGGCGGCCTTTTTTGTTGGTGCGTTGCGGCTGTTGCTTTGGCGCTCCGGCAGGGTGTGGCCTGTTGTGGGCCGGCTCAAGGACTTGTAACCTTTTGTCGATACATTCCCAACGCCTGCCACCTCCAGCGGCTGTCCCGCGTTGCCCCATTCACCCTCACGAGAGCCTCCCATGTCCATCTCCCACGCACGTGTTGCTGTCCGCCTGGCCCTGGCTTTTGGTGTGGTCTGCCTCGTCATGTCCCTGTCGGCGGCGGTGGGCATTTGGCGGCTGGCCGGGCTGCAGGACATTGCGGACGACCTGGGCGGTGCGTCGTCCGAGCGCGCGTTGCTGGCGCGGGAGCTGCACGCCATCGTGGTGCTCAGCTCCGCCCGCGCCGAAACGCTGCTGGAGATCGACAACAACCCCGACTACGCGGCGCGCATCGACGCCGACCGCAAGACCACCTCGGCCCGCTCGTCCGAAGTGCGCAAGCGCCTGGACGAGCTGGCGGCAGACCCGGAATCCCAGGCGTTGTTCGATGCCATCGACAAGGCCGGCAACGGTTTTCGCACGGTGCGTGACGACCTCGTCAAGCGTCGGAAGGCGGGCGAGGCTTTGCCGCCCGACGCCATTGCCAAGCAGCTGCGTCCTGCGGCAGACGCCTACGCCGCAGCCGTGGACAAGCTGGCCGAATACCAGCGCCAGCGTGTGGCCGAAGCGCGTGCCGCTGCCGCCCGCAGCGAAAGCCAGGGCATCACGCTGCTGGCGGCGGGCTCGCTGGTGGGCTTGCTGCTGAGCCTGGCCTGCGCCTGGCTGCTGTCGCGCTCCATCCTGCAGCCCCTGGCCCATGCGTCCGAGGTGACCGACCGCATTGCCGAAGGCGACCTCACTTCCCCCGTGCCCGCGCCGCAGGCGGGCAACCGCGACGAGCTGCAGGCCCTGCTGGCGCGCCTGGGGGGCATGCAGGCGCGGCTGGCCGAGCTGGTGGTGGGCATGCGCCAGGCCAGCACCTCGGTGGCCGGTGCCAGCAGCGAGATCGCGGCAGGCAACAGCGACCTGTCGGCCCGCACCGAGCAGACCGCCTCCAACCTCGAAGAGATCGCCGCCAGCATGGAGGAGCTGCTGGCCACGGTGCGCCACAGCGCCGACGCGGCGGCGCAGGCCAGCACCCTGGCCACTGGCGCCAGCAGCGTGGCCCAGCGCGGGCGTGAGGCGGTGGACCGCGTGGTGGGCACCATGGACGGCATTGCGCTGTCGTCGCGCCGCATTGCCGACATCACCAGCGTGATCGACGGCATTGCCTTCCAGACCAACATCCTCGCGCTGAATGCGGCCGTGGAGGCAGCCCGTGCCGGGGAGCAGGGCCGTGGCTTTGCGGTGGTGGCCAGCGAAGTGCGCAGCCTGGCGCAGCGTTCCGCCACGGCGGCCAAGGAGATCGGGGGCCTGATCAGCGACAGCGTGCGGCAGGTGGACGAGGGCACCCAGCTGGTCCACGCCGCTGGCGGCACCATGGGCGAGATCGTGAACTCGGTGCAGCAGGTGGCCACCATCATTGGCGAGATCAGCACTGCGGCGCGCGAGCAGACCACGGGCCTGAGCCAGGTGGGCGAGGCGGTCTCGCAGCTCGACCAGATGACGCAGCAGAACGCCGCGCTGGTGGAAGAATCCTCCGCCGCCGCGCAGGGGCTGCGGGTGCAGGCGCAGCAGCTGGCCGAGCTGGTGGAGGCGTTTCGCCTGCCTTCGGGCAACGCGCTGCCTCGCTAGTGTGCTATCCCGCAAATAACTGCACATGAAGTCGCGTCCTCACCCCCAGGGCTGCGTTGCAAATCCTCGCGATAGCTACGGCTATCACTGCGGTTTGCGCCTTGCCCTGGGCGCGATGCCATCGATTTCATTTCGTGCAGCTATTTGCGGGACAGCACACTAGGCGAGAGTACACCGGGCTTTCACGTCAGATCCACCCGCCAGCGCCGCCGGGGCGCACGCAGTGCATGGCGCTTGCGGTACTCGGCCGGTGCCATGCCGGTGTAGCGCACAAAGATGCGCCGGAACGCCGCCGGGTCGGCATAGCCGCAGGCCGTGGCAATGCTGGGCACACTCTCCAGCGTCACCTCCAGCAGCACCTTGGCGCGTGCGCAGCGCAGGCTGTGCAGGTGGTCCAGCGGCGACTGCGACAGCTCCAGCTGAAAGTGCCGCAGCAAAGTGCGCGGGCTCACCGCCGCCGCCTCGGCCAGCCGGGCCAGCGAGTAGGGCTCGTCCAGATGGGTCTCCATCCAGGCCATGGCGCGGGCCAGGGTGCTGTCGCGCGTGGCGGGGATGTGTTGCTGCGCGTTGGCCTGCAGCGCAGCCCGGGCGCGTTCGTGGTCGGGCCGCAGCACGCTGGCGCAGGTCTGGGCCAGCGCGTCGCCCAGTGCGTGGCGCACCAGGGCGATGGCCATTTCTCCCAGGCTGTGGGGCAGCGCACAGCTGAGCCAGGAGCCGTCATCGGTCAGGTCGTGGCCKGCATCGAGGTCGATGTCGGGAAAGTCGCGCTCAAACCCGGCCAGGTAGAACCACGGCAGGCCGCAGCGGCGGCCCTGCAGGCGCCCGCTCTGCGCCGCCAGCCAGGCACCGTTGCCGACGGTGAGCACCTTGTGCCCGGCATCCAGCGCAATGCCGATCTGGCGCGAGAGGGCGCGGTGGCGCGACGCCACGCTGCGGATGGCGGGGATGTCGGCGGCGTGGAAGGAGGGGATGAACCAGGCGAATGCCGGCCCCTCGGCAGGTGCCGCCAGGGGCTGCGTGTAGGCCGCCAGCGGGCCCGGCTGGTGCGCCAGCGGCTGGCCTTGGGCGTCCAGCAGCCGCCAGGCCAGGCGGGGCGAGCCGGCGCCGCCCCGCAAGCCGGCCAGCAGATTGGCGCTGCGCAAGAGGTCGATGAACTGCAGTGCGTTGCCCACCGCCGATTCGGGCAGCAGCGGGATGTCGATGCGAAAAACCGGCGCCGTCGCAGATGGGACAGAAGAACGGGGCATGGCGATATTGGCTCTTTGGATGGCCATTTTCGCTTGTCTGCAGCGTGGGGTGGGCTCTTAGCATGAA
>NZ_JBGFFF010000029.1:0-37045 GCF_056175785.1 Acidovorax sp. LjRoot204 | reverse complement strand
ATGCGGGTGTTCATGTTCTCCCTGCTGGCAAAGCGCAGGTTGGCCTCCAGGCCGGTCAGCGCATCGGGCGACATGGCGGCGCGTTCTTCAATGGCGATACGGATTTCGTCGGCCCAGTCGATGTCGTCGGGGGCTGCCGTGACCAGGCCCAGCGCCAGTGCGCTGTCTGCTTCCAGCGGCCGGCCCGCGGCAGCGCGGACCGCTTCCAGCGGGCCCGCCTCTTCATAGAAGCGGCGCTGCAAGCGGCTTTGGTCATTCACCATGGGCAGCAGGCCAAAGTTGAATGCGTTCAGGGTGAGCGTTGGGGCCTGCTCTGGCGCGTCGGGCAGGGCCAGCATGTAGGTGCGGTCTGCCGCTAAGGCCAGTTCTGCGAGGGTGCCGGCAAAAGCCGATCCCGTCTCGATCAGCGCGAAGAGGCTGCGTGAGGACACATCCAGACGGGCAAACGTACGTCGCAGCGCACCGATGGTCTCGCGCACCAGCCAGTGGTCCTGATGCGCGAGCAAGATGGCATCGCTGGCCAGCACCGCCTGCGCATCCCCTTCTGTCTTCAGCAGCCAGGTGCCAATGTCCAGTTCGTTGGTGCGTAGGTTCAGGATGGCGTCGTCCAGCTCGCGGGCCAGTGCCAGCGGCCACCAGGCGGCGCCCGCTGCTTCAATGGCTGCCGTGTCAGCGGGCTGCGCTCCCTCGGGGGCGCGGATGCACAGCGTGGCCGTGCGCCGTGCGCGGTCGATGTCCACCGTCACGTGCTGGTAGCGCATGCCGTCGGCATGGTCCTGCCGCTCCACGCGTGGCAGGGCAATGCCTTGTGCGCTGCCGGGGCGGGTGCTGGTCTGTGCATGGGCGGCGGCGCGCTCTTGCACCGTGGCGGCAAATTGCGCGGGCTTGGCGATACGGTCCACCAGCCGCCAGTCCACCGCGCGCTGGCCACGCACACCCTCCACGCTGGTGCAGAAGATGTCGGCCAGATCATGCCGCACGTGGCGCTTGTCCGTGACACGTGTCAGCCCACCGGTGCCGGGCAACACGCCCAGCAAAGGCACTTCGGGCAGCGACACGGCAGACGACCGGTCATCGACCAGGATGATTTCATCGCACGCCAGTGCCAGCTCATAGCCGCCGCCTGCGCAGGCGCCATTCACAGCCGCAATGAACTTGAGGCCCGAGTGTTTGGAGGARTCYTCRATGCCGTTGCGCGTCTCGTTGGTGAACTTGCAGAAGTTSACCTTCCAGGCATGGCTSGACACRCCCAGCATGAAGATGTTGGCGCCCGAGCAAAAGATACGGTCCTTGCCACTGGTGACGATGACGCTGCGCACGTYGGGGTGCTCGAAGCGSATGCGGTTGAGCGCGTCATGCAGCTCRATGTCCACSCCCAGGTCGTAGCTGTTGAGCTTGAGCTTGTAGCCRGGRCGGATSCCGCCGTCYTCCGCRATGTCAAGGGACAGCCGCGCAATGACACCCTCGACCGACAAGGTCCAGTGGCGGTACTGCGTGGGATCAGTGCGGTAGTCAACGCGTTCGGGAACGTGGGTGAGGTCTGCCATGAGGTCTCCGTGGAGAATTAATGCAATATAGTGCTTGTGCGCAGTTGTTGATGTGCATCATCATGCATGTTTCTCGGTATGTCAATGCATTTTTTTGCCGATGGCATTCGGGTAGACGGGCAGCGCTGCTGAGGGCTGCGCAGGGGGCGATTGGGAGGGGGCGAGCTGCACAGGCCGCCGCGGTGGCGGGCGCTGTGCTGTGCCGGGATGGGCGTGGGTGCTGCGGCGCCGATGTCCGGGCTGCAGCCATCCAGACCGGGTGCAGGTTTTTACGCCACGCGGGCCATGGCCTTGCGCACGCTGGCACTCAAGGTCTGCAGGCTCTGCTCGGGGGTCTGGCCGGAGGTATCCACCGTGATTTCGGCCTTGGAATAGAAAGCAGCGCGCCCGTCCAGGATGCGCTTGAGGTCGTCCATGGCCTCCTTGCTGGCGGCCATCGGGCGCATGTCGCCCTGTGCCACCACACGCCCCATGTGTTCCTCGGGCGCGGCCCGTAACCACACGGTGGTGCAGTGGGCCAGCAGCTCGTTGAARGTGGCGGGGTCCGASACRATGCCGCCCGGCGTGGCRATGACCACCTCGCYGTRGATCTGKATSGYTTCCTCSAGCGCSCKGCGCTCGTAGCGGCGGTAGGCGKTGGTGCCGTASAGGTCGTGGATYTCGCGCACGCTGCASCCSGCGAGSKYCTCGATGKCGCGGCTCAGTTCAATGAAAGGAACATCCAACTCGCGCGCCAGCAGCGGCCCCAGCGTGGATTTGCCCGCCCCCCGCAGACCCACCAGCGCAATGCGGCGGTGCCTTGCCGCGTCGTTGTGTCCCCCGCTCAGCAGCTCGTGCAAGGCCAGGCGGGCGCGGCGCAGKTCGGSCTCGCTGCGGTKYTCSAGCAGYTCGCGGATCAGCAGCCAYTCGGGCGATTGCGTCGTGAAGTCGCCCACGAGTTCSGCCAGCGAGCAGTGCAGCGCRYSGGCCACCTGCTGCAGCACCAGGATSGASGCGTTGCCSRTGCCGTAYTCSAGRTTGGCCAGGTGSCGCTCCGACACGTCGGCSGCMAYSGCYACCGCCTTGCGSGTSAGGCCSCGCTGYGCRCGCAGRTTGCGMACGCGCTCGCCCAGCGACACCAGAAGAGGGTTCTTGGGCTCCTCGGCCGATGACTGCGCACCCTCCTGCGCGGAGGCGGGTGCGAGCAGCCCCGCCGTTTCTGTTTCATTCATACCCATCCTTTTCATGGAGCGCCCTGATCTTCTCAGGGAAAACGCCATTCATGCACTATAGTGCTTGACATGGATCTTTGAGGTAACTATGGTTCATCAATTGGCAAAATACTGCATGTTTTGGATGCGCGCAAGGCGGTGGATCAAAAACGGTGCAGATTGGGCCCCGACTCTAGCTGCACCCACTGCCCATGTCCGACAAAACTGCGTTTCACGAAGCCTTGGTTGATCTGACCGCCCAGCTCGCTGGCAAACCCCTGGATGCCGCTCTGGCGCAATGGCTGAACACCGCGCACGGCCCCACCAGTGCGACCTACCAGCGCTTGCGGGAGGCGTGCATTCAGGGCGCACGTGAAGGCTGGCTGTGTGAACGCGAAGGCGGCGGCATCCGCTATGGCCGTGTGTTCAAGCCCGAAGATGCCTTGCACCGGTTTTCTGTGGACGTGGTGGACATGCAAAACATTGCTGGCCCCCACCACACCCACCCGCAGGGCGAAATCGATTTGATCATGCCACTGGAGGGGGAGGCGTTGTTTGACGGCCACCCTGCCGGCTGGTGCGTCTACCCGCCCGGCAGTGCCCACCACCCTACGGTGGCGCGCGGCAGGGCGCTGGTTTTGTACCTGTTGCCCGAGGGGCAGATCCAGTTCACCCGCTAGGGCTGGCGCCAGCGCTGCTCCCTATTGACTTTCTTGCTCTGAAAGATTGACTGCATGACTGAATTGCTCGCCAACCACGTTGCCGGCCGCTGGCAACACGGAACAGGGCCCGGCACTGAGCTGCGCGATCCTGTGCTGGGCACCGCCCTGGTGCGGGTGGACGCCACGGGGTTGAATCTGCCCGAGGCCTTTGCGTTTGCCCGCGAACAGGGGGGAGATGCGCTACGCGCTGCCACCTATCGTGAGCGGGCCGYCACGCTCGGCGCGGTCGCCAAGGTGCTGCAGGCGCACCGCGACAGCTACTACGACATCGCCACCGCCAATTCCGGCACCGTCAAGACGGACTCTGCGGTGGACATCGACGGCGGCATCTTCACGCTCGGCCAATATGCCAAATGGGGTGATGCGCTGGGCGATGTGCGCGTGCTGCGTGACGGGGACGCGGTCAGGCTGGGCAAGGAACCGGTCTTTCAGTCGCAGCACCTGCAGGTGCCGAGGCCAGGGGTGGCGCTGTGCATCAACGCGTTCAACTTTCCCGCCTGGGGGCTGTGGGAAAAAGCTGCCCCCGCCTTGCTGTCGGGCATGCCGGTCATCGTCAAGCCCGGCACATCCACGGCGTGGCTGGCCCAGCGCATGGTGCAGGACGTGGTGAACGCAGGGGTGTTGCCCGCCGGTGCACTGTCGATCATCGCGGGAAGCTCGGCGGGTTTGATGGACGCGCTGCAACCCTTTGATGTGGTGTCGTTCACCGGCTCTGCCGAGACGGCGGGCGTTGTCCGCGCGCATCCGGCGGTGGCGCAGCGTTCGGTGCGCGCCAACATCGAGGCGGATAGCCTCAACGCTGCGCTGCTGATGCCCGACGCGGCGCCGGGCAGTTCGGCCTTTGACCTGCTGGTGCGCGAAGTSGTKCGYGAGATGACSGTCAAGTCSGGCCAGAAGTGCACCGCGATCCGCCGCATCCTCGTCCCCACTGCGTCGTACGCTGCGGTGGCAGAGGCTGTCAGCGACCAGCTGGCCCGCGTGGTGGTGGGCAACCCCCGTAACCCGGAAGTGCGCATGGGTTCGCTGGTCAGCCGCGCCCAGTTCGATGGGGTGCAGACAGGCATTGCCGCCCTGGGAGCCCATACCGACGTTGTGTATGACGGCCGAACGCGGCCGCTGGTCGACGCCGACCCTGCAGTGGCCGCCTGCGTCGGCCCGGTGCTGCTGGGCGCGCGCGATGCCGACAAGGCCTCCGTCGTTCATGACGTGGAGGTGTTTGGACCGGTGGCCACCTTGCTGCCCTATAACGACCTGCCCCATGCGCTGGCCCTTGCGCAGCGTGGCCAGGGCTCGCTGGTGACCTCGCTCTATGGTGCCGACGACAAGGCCCTGGCCCAGGCCGCCGTAGCGCTGGCTGCGAGCAATGGCCGTGTGCATGTGGTGACGCCGGCAGTGGCCACTGCGCACACGGGYCACGGCAATGTCATGCCCATGTCGCTGCATGGCGGGCCCGGCCGGGCTGGTGGTGGTGCTGAGCTGGGTGGCTTGCGGGCGCTGGACTTCTACCACCAGCGCAGTGCGGTGCAGGCCAGCCCCGAAGTGCTCGCGGCGCTGGGCTGCTGACCCCTCAGCCCCACCCACAACGACCACACCATCGCGACGGAGACACGCCATGAAAAGCCTTCCGGAACAGTTCAATTTTGCAGAGCATCTGTTTGCTCTCAACCGCGCTCGGGGTGACCRCACCGCCTACATCGACGACCGGGGGACCCTGAGCTACAGCGCGCTGGAAGACCGCGCACGGCGGCTGGCGGCGGTGCTGGCCAACACTGGCGTGCGGCGCGAGGAGCGCGTGCTGCTGCTGATGCTGGACACCAGCGACTGGCCGGTGGCGTTTCTGGGTTGCCTTTACGCGGGTGTGGTGCCTGTGGCGGTCAACACCCTGCTCAAGCCCGACGACTACGCCTACATGCTGACGCACTGCCGGGCGCAGGCGGCACTGGTCTCCGGCGCATTGCTGCCGGTGCTGAACGAGGCGCTGGCCCTGGCACCCCACCATGAGGTGCGTGCTTGCGTGGTATCGCAGCCGCAGGGCACGTTGGCTGCAGGGGCGGTGGACATGCAGGCCGCCATCGCCAGCACCTCCGCGCTGACTGCGCCCGCCCGCACCGGCCCGGACGAGCCTGGGTTCTGGCTTTATTCCTCGGGCTCCACGGGCAAGCCCAAGGGCACGGTGCACACCCAGGGCAGCCTGTGGTGGACGGCCGAGCTGTATGGCAAGGCGGTGCTGGGCCTGACCGACAAGGATGTGTGCTTTTCGGCTGCCAAGCTCTACTTTGCGTATGGGCTGGGCAACAGCCTGACCTTCCCGTTGTCGGTGGGCGCCACAGTGGTGCTGATGGCCGAGCGACCCACGCCAGACGCCACCTTCGAGCGTTGGACGCGCCACCAGCCCACGGTGTTCTTTGGGGCGCCCACCGGTTTTGCCGGTATGCTGGCCTCGCCCCGCCTGCCTTCCCGAAGTGCGGTGGCGCTGCGCATGTGCTCGTCTGCCGGCGAGGCGCTGCCGGCCGAGATCGCGCAGCGCTTCAAGGACCATTTTGGTTGCGACATCATCGATGGCATTGGCTCGACAGAGATGCTGCACATCTTCCTGTCCAACCGCCCTGGCGATGTGCGCTACGGCACTACTGGCAAACCGGTGCCGGGGTACGAGATATCCCTGCGCGGCGAAGACGGCAGCGAGGTGGCGCAGGGCGAGATTGGCGACCTCTACATCCAGGGCCCCAGTGCAGCGCTGATGTACTGGAACAACCGCGCCAAGACCCGCGAGACCTTCCAGGGCGCGTGGACCAAAAGCGGCGACAAATATGTGCGCGATGCCGAGGGTTACTACACATACGCCGGGCGCAGCGACGACATGCTCAAGGTCAGCGGCATTTACGTGTCCCCCTTCGAGGTGGAGGCCACGCTGATGCAGCACACCTCCGTGCTGGAGGCCGCCGTGGTCGGCACGCAGGACGCCGACGGCCWGACCAAGACCAAGGCGTTTGTGGTGCTCAAAGATGGGCAGGCGGTCACACCGGATGAACTCAAGGCCTTTGTGAAGGAACGCCTGGCGCCCTACAAGTACCCGCGTCTGATCGAATTCTTGCCCGAGCTGCCCAAGACGGCCACCGGCAAGATCCAGCGCTTTCGGCTGCGCGAACGGGAGCAGCGGGCGTGAGTGCCAACGGCGTTCCACCCAGCCCCGTGGGGCGCACAGAGCATGTGCCAGTGCGGTGGCGCAACCGCATGGTCCATGTCGAGTACCAGTGGATAGCCCCCGAGCGCAGCACTGCCCCCTTGGTGGTGTTCCTGCATGAGGGCCTGGGCTCCGTGGCGATGTGGAAGGACTTCCCGCGCCAGCTGTGCGATGCGGGTGGGTTTCGGGGGGTGGTGTTCTCTCGTCCTGCTTATGGCCGGTCCACACCCCGGCCCGCGGACGAGGTGTGGGGCGTGGACTTCATGCACCAGCAGGCACACGAGGTGGTGCCCGCATTCCTCGATGCACTGGGCGTGCAGGAAGCCGCCTGGCTCTTCGGCCACAGCGATGGCGCATCGATTGCCCTGTTGCTGGCTGCACGCTGGCCGATGCGTGTGCAAGGGCTGGTGGTGATGGCGCCGCACATCTTTGTGGAAGACGTGACGGTGCAAAACATCGAACGCGCGCGGGACGCTTACGAACAGACCGATCTGCGCCACAAGCTGGCGCGTTACCACGATGATGGGGATTCGGCCTTCTGGGGCTGGAACCGCRTCTGGCTGSACCCGSCSTTCCGYGMGTGGAACATCGAGCCGGAGGTCGCCCTGATCCGCGCCCCCGTGCTGGCCATCCAGGGCTGTGATGACGAGTACGGCACCCTGGCCCAGATCCGGGGCATTGCCCAGCGGGTGCCAGGCACCCGGCTGCTGGAATTGCCGGACTGTGCGCACTCTCCGCACCGCGACCAGCCTGGTGCGGTGATGGCCGCTGCGGTTGCCTTCATCCAAGCGCACCACTCGCCCACATAGCGGCAGATGGTGCAGTAGCGGGCGGTAGCCCATGCACCCAGTGACGCCCAAAAAAAAGGGGCTATTCCACCTGACGCCGCAGGCCTTCCAGGTCGGTCACGGTGATGCCGCCGTATTGGATCTCCAGCAGGCCAGCGGCCTGCAGCCGCTTCAACGCCGCGTTGCAGCGCTGGCGTGATACGCCCGAGAGATTGGCAATTTCTTCTTGCGACACCTGCAAGTGCGTGTCGCTGCCCGGGTGCAGCCAGGGGTGGAACAGGCCTGCCAGCGCGCGGGCCACCTGGCTGTCGGTATCGAGCAAATGGTGGGCCGTGAAGTTGCCCAGAAACCAGTGCATGCGCTCGTTGATCTGGCGCAGCAGAAAGTGGTCAAAGCTGCGCTGCGTGGCGTGCAGCCATTCAAAAGTCTCCATCGGCACCAGCGCAACGCGGCTGGGGCGCAGTGCGATCACGTCGGCCGTGCGGGGCGTGCCGCGCAGCAAGGTGCCCTCGCCAAACCAGCTTCCCGCCGACAGTCCGCCGAGCGTGACCGAGCGGCCATCCCCCGAGGTCACAGTCCACTTCAGCAGCCCCTCGATGGCGCCATACCAGTGCACGGGGGTATGGCCGCGCCGGCACAGCTCGCCGCCCTGGGGCACTTCGACCTCGCGCACATCGTCCATCACCCGCTGCTGGGCGGCGCTGTCCAGGGCCGGGAACCAGGCAGAGTGCAGCAGCAGATCGGTGAGGGTAGGGGGCGCCAGTTTGACCAACATGGTGAGAGTGTCTCCTGCGCCATTGTGTGCTGTACAGGCGCGTGCGCGTATTCCCTGAGTCCAAATGTCATCGCGATGACTGAATGTGCAGGGGCGTCAAAAAATAATGACGGCTCCATCCACAGGAGACACATGATGATGCACACCCGCCGTCAGTTCATGCACCACGTTGGTTGCGCCTCTGCGCTGGGGGCCTTGTCGCCGCTGGCTGCCTGGGCGCAGACCATCGACCAGATCAAGATCTTTTACGGCTTTCCCGCAGGCAGCGCGGGCGACAGCGTGGCGCGCAGGGTGGGCGAGAAGCTGGCGGGATCTCCCTACACCCGCAACCCCGCGGTGGTGGAAAACAAGCCCGGCGCGGGCGGCCGCATCGCGCTGGAGTCGCTCAAGGGTGCGCCCGCCGATGGCAGCGTGCTCACGCTGTCGCCGTTTTCGTGCACGTCCATTTACCCGCACATATACAGCCGCCTGAGCTACGACCCGGCCAAGGACTTTATGCCGGTGTCCATCGGCGCCGTCATGCACCATGGTCTGGCTGTGGGGCCGCTGGTGCCTGCCTCCGTCAAGACGGTGAAGGACTTTCTGGCCTGGGCCAAGGCCAACCCCGGGCAGGCGAACTACGGCTCACCCGCAGCGGGCTCCACGCCACACTTCATCGGTGCGCTGCTGGGCTTGAACAACGGCGTGGACCTCAAGCAYGTGCCKTACCGCGGYTCCATCCCSGGCGTSACCGAYGTGGTGGGCGGGCAAATCGCSKCSATGGTCACRCCCAGCGGMGACTTCATTCCCAACCACAAGGCSGGCAAGCTGCGGCTGMTCGCCACCTCAGGCCAGGCGCGCTCTCCGTTTTCGCCCGAGGTCGCCACGTTTGCTGAGCAGGGCTTTCCAGAACTCACGACCGAGGAATGGTTTGGCTTTTACGCCCCGGCCCGCACGCCGGCAGCCGTGGTGTCTGGCGCCAACGCCGCCATCAACGCAGCGATCAAGGACAAGGCCGTCATGGACAGCCTGGCCGTGGTGGGGCTCATCGCGAAGGGCTCCACGCCTGCGGAGATGCTGGCCTCGCAACAGGCCGAATATGAGCGCTGGGGCCCGCTGGTGAAGAAGGTCGGCTTCACGGCAGAGTCTTGAAAGGTTCCCCATGGCACACACCGTGAAGCGCGTGACTGTGGTGGCCACCGGCACCATTGGCGCGAGCTGGGCCGCGTACTTTCTGGCACGGGGTTTGGACGTGCATGCCACCGACCCGTCGCCAGGGGCCGAGCAGCGACTGCGGGACGCCGTCGCCGCGCATTGGGTGGCGCTGTCGCAGCAGGGGCTGGCCTCGGGGGCAAGCCAGGAGCGCCTGCACTTTCATGTGCGGCTGGAAGATGCTCTGGCGCAGGCCGACTTTGTGCAGGAGAACGGGCCCGAGCGACTCGACTTCAAGGTGGACCTGTTCCGCCGCATGGATGCAGCGACCCCGGCGCATGTGGTGCTGGCCTCCAGTTCTTCGGGGCTGGCGGTGACGGACATGCAGAAGGATTGCGCACACCCCGGGCGCGTGGTGCTGGGCCACCCGTTCAATCCGCCGCACATGATCCCGCTGGTCGAAGTGGGCGGCGGCGAGCGCACCACGCCCCAGGCGGTGGCCGATGCCATGGCTTTCTACGCCCGCATTGGCAAGCGTCCCATCCACGTGCGGCGTGAGATCAAGGGGCACATTGCCAACCGCCTGCAGGCGGCGCTCTGGCGCGAGGCCTTTCATCTGGTGGACCAGGGCGTAGCCACTGTGGAAGACATCGACACAGCCATCTCCCAGGGCCCCGGCTTGCGGTGGGCGCTGATGGGGCCGTTCATGAACCTGCACCTGTCGGGTGGCGAAGGTGGCATTGCCCACCTGCTGGCCCACCTGGGCGGTCCCATCGAAAGCTGGTGGCAGGACCTGGGCACGCCGTCCATGACCGAAGCCTTGCAGCACCAGGTGACCGAAGGGGTCGCACAGGCGCTGGGCACGCGCCAAGCCCGCGATCTGGCCGGTGCGCGGGATGCCTTGCTCATTGAGTTGCTGCACGCCAAGCAGGTGTCAGGCTTGTTGAGCAAGCCCGATCCCGATCTGCACACCTGAGGCGCAGCGTCCCCTGTTTTGAACCTCCATCGCTCCCGAGAACCCACCATGTACCCAGCCTTTCTTGATGACGAGCGCCAGATTGCCCCTGCGCGCGCTGTGCGCACCCAGTTTGACGATGGTTCTTTCACGCTGCGCTCTCCCATGGCGTTGCAACCCTATGCCCGCTGTGTGGGGGAATGGCTGGAACGCTGGGCGCGCGAGACGCCAGATGCGCTGGCGCTGGCCGAGCGCGGCGACGGCGCAGAAGGCTGGCGCAGCCTGACCTATGCTCAGCTGCGCCGCCAGGTGGGCGCCGTGGCCCAGTCGCTGCTGGACCTGCGGTTACCTGCCGGGCGGCCCATTGCCATCCTGTCCGACAACGCGGTGGACCATGCGGTGCTCATGCTGGCGGCCATGCATGTGGGCATCACCCCCTGTTCGCTGTCGAGCGCGTATGCGCGCTCCCAGGACCCCAGCCGCCTGCACAGCATGCTGTCGGTGCTGGAGCCCTGCCTGGTCTATGCGTCCGATGCCAGCGTCTATGCGGCAGCCCTGCACGGCTGGGACAGCGATGCTGTGCAGGTGTTCAGCCGCAACGCCTCCACGTGTCCGGGTGCGCTGCCCTGGGAGCATCTGCTCACGGGCCAGGAAACGCCCCAGGTGCAGCAGGCCATGCAGGCGCTGCTGCCCGATGACCATGCCAAATACCTGCTCACCTCCGGCTCCACAGGTCGGCCCAAGGTGGTCATCAACACCCACCGCATGCTCTGCGCCAACCAGCAGATGATGGCCCAGGCGTGGCGTTTTCTGGAGCACGAAAAGCCAGTGCTGGTGGACTGGTTGCCCTGGAGCCATACCTTTGGCGGCAACCACAACCTCAACATGGTGCTGTGCCACGGCGGCACGCTCTACATCGACGAGGGGCGGCCGGTGCCGGGGCTCATCGACAAGACGGTGCGCAACCTGCGCGAGGTGCAGCCCACCATGCTGTTCAATGTGCCCCGGGGCTTTGACATGCTGCTGCCGTTTCTGGAAGCCGACGACGGCCTGGCCGCCGACGTGCTGGCGCGCATGCGGCTGGCCTTCTATGCGGCGGCGGCGCTGGCTCCATCGACCTGGCAGCGCCTGCAGGCCGTTGCGCGGCGCGTGCGCCCCGCCCAGCCGCTGTGGCTCACGACGTCGTGGGGATCCACAGAGACAGCGCCGGCCGTCACCACCGCGCACTGGCACCTTGAAGGCGCGGGCTGTATTGGTGCACCCTTGCCAGGGCTGGAGCTGAAGCTGGTGCCCAACGGCAGCAAGCTGGAGATGCGGGTTCGTGGCGTGTCGGTGTTTGCAGGCTACCGCAATGCGCCGCGTGAAACGGCGGCTGCGTTCGATCACGAGGGGTTCTACCGCATCGGCGACGCGGGCTATCTGGTGGACGCGGAGCAGCCAGACAAAGGCGTGGTCTTCAACGGGCGCGTGGCGGAGGATTTCAAGCTGTCCAGCGGCAGCTGGGTGTCGGTGGGCACGTTGCGGGTGGAGCTGGTGTCGCAACTGGCGCCGCTGGTCCAGGACATCGTGCTCACCGGGCATAACCGTGACGAGGTGGGCATGCTGGTGTTCCCGTCTGCGGCCGGTGCGGCCGACGCTGGGCGTCTGGAGCAGGCATTGCAGGCCGTGATGCGCGCGCGCCGCGATGCGGGCGCTGGGTCTTCGCAATGCCCCACACGGGCCATGGTGATGGACATGGCGCCTGATGCAGACGCCGGGGAGATCACCGACAAGGGCTACATCAACCAGGGGGCGGTGCTGTCACGCCGCGCGGCGGCGGTGCAGGCTTTGTATGCCCATTCTGCAGCGCCAGGGGTCATCAGGGCCTGATTGCGCGGGGCCCAGGGCGTGTAGGGGAGGCGTCGTCGCGCACCCTTGCGGGTTCCGCCAAAAGAAAAAGGGGCCTCGCGGCCCCTGGTGCTGAAGCAGGCGCCTTGCGGCGCTGGGTGCATCAGGCGGTTGCGTCCTTGAGCTTCTTCAGGGCGCGGGTCTTGATCTTGACCGAAGCAGGCTTGGCGGGGAACCAGCGCTCTTCACCCGTGAACGGGTCCTTGCCAAAACGCTTTTTCTTGGCAGGCACTTGCTGCAGGCCGATCTTGAGCACGCCAGGCAGCGTGAACTCGCCAGAGCCCTTCTTGTGCACCGACCCCAGGATGGCGGCTTCCAGCGCAGCCAGCACGGCCTTGGCGGCCTTGGGCTCCACACCCGACTGTTCGGCCAGATGGGCGACCAGTGTGGTCTTGTTGAACGCAGCCTTGATGGGCTTCAGGGCGGCAGCAGCGGCCACGGGCTTGGCGGCGGGAGCGGCTGCTTTCTTGGCGGCTGGAGCCGCCTTTTTGGCTGCAGGTGCTGCCTTCTTGGCGGCGGGTGCTGCGGCCTTGACGGCCACCTTCTTTGCGGGAGCGGGAGTTTTCTTTGCAGTTGCCATGATGTTTTTTCGTTGATTGGAATGACGATGGGCCCTGCCTCTGCGGGCGAGGACCTGCGTGATTTTAGGTGCGATAACGCCAGGCGCGATAGGGCCTGCGTGCCGCAGGTGTTTGCAGCCGTCGCATGGGTGCGGTGCCAACTGCTTGCGCAGGGCCCGCGAGGTCGTTGCAGGAGCGCGCTTTGCGCCCCCTTGTTGTCTGCGTGGCTAAGCTGCCGTCTGCAGGCCCAGCACCGCGATCACGTGACAGCCCGTGCCTGCGATGACACAGCCATGCCACACGGCGTGGGCGTAGCGCACCACGGCGTCCATCACAAAAAACACCACACCGGCCGTGTACGCGGCCCCGCCGATGACCAGCCAGGCGGCACTCACGGCGGGCACATGGGCCATCAGGGGCAAGGCCGCCAGCAGCGCCACCCAGCCCATCGCCACATACAAGGCCGTGGACAGCCAGGGCGCAGTGCGCCTTGTGCGCAGCTGCAGCCAGCAGCCCGCCAGAGCCGCGAGCCAGACGAGGGCCAGGGCGRTGACATGGTGCGTGTGGCCCGGCGCACTCAACGCAAACGGGGTGAAGCTGCCCGCAATGAACAGGTGGATCGCCGCATGGTCCAGCCGCAGCGCCCATTGCTTGGCCCGCCCCGGCGGCAGCGCGTGGTACAGGGTGGACGCGCCATACAGCAGCGCCATGGTGGCCACAAACACCAGCACACCCCCTATGGCTGCGGGATGCGCGGCGGGCGCTGATTGCAGCAGTTGTGGCACGGCAAGGCAGGCGCCCACCAGCGCAGCACCGTGCAGCGCACTGTTGGCCACCTCTTCGTGCAGGTCCTGCGGCCGGTCGCTCATGGCGATCTTGCTAGTGGTGGGCAGGCGTGTGCAGCCGCTCGCGCCACAGCTGCCAGCGCGCGCGCTGCAGGGCCAGAAACTCCACCACGCCCCAGGCCAGTGCACAGGCCAGCATCGCCCAGCCCATGGCCCAGCGGTAGGCCTCAGTCTTGCGCGATGGCGGGTACATCATCGTGGTCCCAGCCGGTGGTGCGGGGCAGGTCCAGGCTCAGCCACCCGCGTTCATCGAACAGCTCATCGAGCAGCCGCTGCAGTCCGAACAGTTTCCAGAGCATGTTGCGCCTCTTCCAAAGGGTGGTGACTGCAGGCAAGGTAGCGCCCTTGTGTGACGGTTTCGCGTCGGTTCGCGCAAACCCCACAGGTTGGCCGCAGCGCTGTTCGTGCTGGGCCCCGGGCGCTATCCTCACTGCCTGGCACGCGCTCTGGCGTGCTCCACACACCGACTTACCCCCACCCATTGAACATGCTGCCCGAGCTTGCGGCGCTGGAAAAAATCCTGGACCTGGGGGCGCCCCATCTGCAGGTGCAGGTCGTCCAGCAGGTGTCTGTGGCATCGGGCACGCAATTTCCCATCTATGCCATTGGGTTGGGCAACCCGGCGCTGGACGTGCCCGCCGTCGGATTCTTTGGCGGCGTGCATGGGCTGGAACGCATTGGAGCTGAGGTGGTCATTGCCTACCTGCAAAACGTGGTCATGCGGCTGCAGTGGGACACCACCTTGCACCAGCAGCTGGAGCGTGTGCGCCTGGTCTTCATGCCCATCGTCAACCCTGGCGGCATGTGGTCTGCCACTCGCGCCAACCCGCGCGGTGTCGACCTGATGCGCAATGCGCCCGTCGACGCGGTGGACCCGGTGCCCTGGGGCATTGGCGGGCAGCGCGTGAGCGCGGGCCTGCCCTGGTACCGGGGCAGGCTGGGCGAGCCCATGGAGGCCGAGAGCCAGGCGCTGTGCGACGTGGTGGCGCAGCAGCTGCTGGCGCGGCCCTTCAGCATTGCGCTGGACTGCCACTCCGGTTTTGGGGTGAAGGACCGGCTGTGGTTCCCGTTTGCCCACACGCGCCGGCCCATTCCGCACCTGGCCGAGCTGCATGCGCTGCAAGACATCTTTCTCCAGGCGCACAGCAACCACCAGTACATCATCGAGCCGCAGAGCGCGCAGTACCTCGCCCACGGCGATCTGTGGGACCATCTGTACCTGCAGGCCTGCCGCGAGGTGCCCGCACACACCTTCTTGCCGCTCACGCTGGAGATGGGCTCTTGGCTGTGGATCAAGAAGAACCCGCGCCAGCTGTTCTCGCGCAACGGCATCTTCAATCCGCTCATCAACCACCGCCAGCAGCGGGTGCTGCGGCGGCACCTGTCGCTGCTGGACTTTCTGTCGCGTGCGGCCTGCAGCCACGCACGCTGGGTGCCAGCGCCCGATCAGCGTGCGCAGCGCCGTGCCGATGCCCTGGCTGCGTGGTACTGAGATGCCCGCGCGCCCACCACGCCAATGGATCTTGCTGCGTGGGCTGACGCGCGAGGCCGCGCACTGGGGCGCCTTTGGCGAGCGCTTTGCGCAAGCGGTGCCGGGCGACCAGGTGCTGGCGCTCGACCTGCCAGGCAATGGCGAGTTCCATGGCCTGGTGTCTCCCCTGTCGGTGCAGGGCATGGTGCAAGCCTGCCGTGCAGAGCTGGCGCAGCGTGCCGTGGCGCCGCTCTACCACCTGCTGGCCATGTCGCTGGGGGCGATGGTGGCCACCGAATGGGCGCGCGTGGCGCCCCACGAGGTGGCGGGCTGCGTGCTCATCAACACCAGCCTGCGCCCGTTCAGCCCGTTCTGGCACCGCCTGCAACTGCACAACGTCGCACCGCTGCTGCGGCTGGCGTGGCGGTGGCGATCTGCGGAGGCCGCCGAGCAGGTGGTGTGGCAAATCACCAGCCGCAGCGCGCCATCCGCTGCTATCGGCGTGTTGGCGCAGTGGACTGCTGTGCGCAGGCAACGGCCGGTGTCGGCCCACAATGCCCTGCGCCAGCTGGTGGCGGCCGCGCGGTACCGCGCGCCGGCAGCCGCACCCGTGGATCGTGTGCTGCTGCTGGGCAGCGAGAAGGACCAGCTGGTGTCCCGCCAATGCTCGCAGGCCATTGCGCAGGCCTGGGGGCTGCCGCTGCGGTCGCATCCGTGGGCGGGGCACGACCTGCCCCTGGATGACCCACAGTGGGTCATCGATGCCGTGCTGCAGTGGCTGTCCCTTGGCGAGTCAACAGACGGGTAACGGGGGCTACTGCGTGAGGCTGTTCAACGCACCCTGTGCCACCAGCTCCCTGTACCACTCCGCATAGCCCGCGCTGCTGGGGTGCAGGCCGTCGGCGGCGTTCAGCTCCTGGCTGCGGGTCACGAACGGGTCCTGGTCGCGCGGCTTGAGCAAGCGCACGTAGTGCACCTGCTGCGCGCTGGCTGCCTCCCGCGCCAGGGCATGCAGCGCCTCGGACCGGCGCGACATGGCCCATGACAGGGGCGGCACAAAAAAGGGCGCGTGGCCCACATTGCCACAAGGCATCAGCACCACCTGCTGCCCCTTCTGGCGCGCGAGYGCCACGGCCTGCTGTACGTGGTCGCGCAGCGTGTCTTCAGACGTGAAGCGGATCACATCGTTGCCTCCTGCCAGCACCAGCACCAGGTCGTAGCCGCCGCCAGCGCGCTCCAGTTGCTGCACCACATCGCCAAATTTGGCGCCGTTGGCCGCCAGGTTGTCGATGCGCCATTGGGGATGGTCCTGGCCGATGCGCCCCGGCAGGCTGTCTGCTGCGGTGCCGGCACCAGTGCCCACGGCGGTGCTGTCTCCCACCACCAGCACACGCCGCGTCGGCTGCGGGGGCTGAGCGGTGTAGGGGCGTGCATCGCGGGCCAGGTCGGCGGCCGTCCACATGCGCCAAGGGGCACAGCCCGTCAGCAGCAGTGCGCCCGCAGCCACCGCGGCCAGGGTGGCCCACCGGCGGGTGGCGTTGTGGTGCGGGGAGGTCTTTCGCGTCATGGTGCATACGCCCAAAGTTGCTCTGGGCTCAGCGTACCTGCAGACTCGGCGACCCTGCGTCGGCGTCGGGCATTCACGTGCGTAGGACAGTGCTACGCCCCGCGTCCAGGGGGTGCTACTGCTTGAAGACGACGGCGTCCAGCGCCATCGCGCGGATCGCCTCGGCCGCGGCATCGGCCTGGGCGCGGGTGGCGTAAGGCCCCACCCGCACGCGGATGCGGCGTCCCTTGGAATTGTTCAACTCCTGGCGAAACGCGGGCAGACCTTCGTTGAGCAAGCGCGCCTGCGTCTTGCGGGCGTTGGCTTCTTCGGCGAACAGGCCCACGTTGATGTAGTAGCCCGGGGCAGAGCCCACCGTGGGCAGCGCGGTGTCGGCGGTGGAGGACGCTGCTGCCGCCGGTGTCTTGGGCTTGGTGGGGGCTGCTGCGCGGCTGGCGGCATCCCGGCGTGCAGGGGCGGTAGCGGTGGCGCTGGCCGCAGGCGTCGGTGCGCGGGTCGATGCGGCTGGCGTGGCTGGCTTGGGTGTGGACGCCTTGGCGGCTGGAGGGGCGGCCGTGGCCGATGCGGACAGTGCTGGAGCTGGGGGCTCGGCCGATTTTTGAACGGCAGTGGCGGCAGGAGCGGGCGCGACAGCCAAAGGTGCCGACGCCACAGGTGCAGGCGCAAGCGCAGGCTTGGGGGCTGCTGCTGCAGCAGCCTGGGGCGCGGGTGTGGGCGCTGGCGGTGGTTCTGTTGCCACTTCAGGGGCTGGCGTTGGCGGTGTGGGTGCCCCTTCGGCCTCCGGCACCGGCAAGGCACCCACGGGCTTGGTGGCAGATGCCGCCTGGGCCGCTGCCGTGGCCTGCGCCACCGTGACGGCGGGTTCCAGCGCCAGGGGCTTCACGTCCGACGGGGACAGCGCCAGGTAGGCGATCAGTGCGGCCAGGCCCAGCACCACGTTTGCCAGCACGAGCACCTGCAGCCGCTTGCGCGAGCTGGCCTGCTTTTCGAGCAGCGCGCAGGCTTCCGGCACGGTGCGCGACGCGGCCAGCGCGCGCGCAATGCGCTTGCGGATGTCGGCGTACAGGATGGCGTTGCCGTAAAGCCCCGGCACTGCAAAGGCCAGCACCGCAAAGGCGCCCAGCACCCCGAGTTCGATGCCCACGGGCCAGTGCAAAAACGAACGGCCCACGCCAAACACGATCAGTGCCAGCCCCTCGGCCGCCGCCACATAGACCAGCGCAGCGCCCCACAGCTGGCGAAACAGCATCCAGTTCAGGGTGCACAGGCAGGCGGCCCAGTTCCAGGTGGTGGTCGTGCGACCCGTGTCGTCAAAGCGCTCGAACACCTTCAGGTAGTAGTCCGTGTTCACGGGCCCCAGGGCCAGGCGCGACATGGCGGCCATGGCGTTGTCGGACGGCGAATCGAGCGACATGGCCGGGATGATGGAGGCGACAGGATCCGTGTGGTCGAGCATGGTCGGATTCTGTCATGCACCGGGCGGTGTATTACCTGCCGAATCGCAAGGTGCTGCGCGGCGGCAACGGGTGCGCGCAGCGTGGTGGCGCGCTGCGGGGCGTCCGAGCAGGCCACCACGTGCCTGTGGGACGGGTTTTGAGTCAAATCGGCTGCAAGCGCTAGTCGAATATGCTCAAGCAGCTATCAATTAGATAGCGTTCGCTATTTGCCCCGTACCAGGGCCATGATCTGGCCCGCGTCCAGCGTCGCTGCCTTCTGTTGAATTTGTGGCAAGTACTGCGTCTGCAGCTGCTTGGCGGGCGTGAGCAGGCCCTGAAAGGTCTCGCGCAGCATGGCCGTGCTCATGACCCGGCCACCGGCGTAATAGCGCTTGGCCACCTGCCCCAGCGCGTAGGTGGTGGCAAACGAAAACGCCATGCCTGTGGCAGCGCCGCCCAGCCCGCCGATGGTGCGGCCCGCCACCTTGCCCAGCAGGCCGCCCAGCAGCTTGCGACCAAACTGCTCCAGGTACTGCGACGTCATGCCTACGCCGGCAGCGGCGATGAACTCCTTGATGTGGCCCTGGTCCAGCTCCACCCCGTGGGCCTTGCCAATGCCGTAGACCATCTTCACCTGCAGCGGGATGAWGGCCATCGACGCCCATGACTGCGGCAGCAGCTCCAGCGCGCCATTGAGCAGCGCATAGTTCAGGATGGATTTGTCCAGCTCTGCGTCCGAGGCACCTGCACCGACTGCTGCGGCCAGAGGCGCTGCCGCAGCAGTGGCCACCGGCACCGCCATCGGCACGGCCTTTTCGGCCACGTCCACCAGTGCATCGGCTTGCTGGTCAAACGCTGCCGTCTGCGGGTCGCCCAGCTGCAGGGCCGCCTTGAGTCGGGTCAGAAACTCGCGCTCCGCCGCGGTCTGACGGCCGTCCRCATCGCACACGCAKACMGCCATCTCGTAGGCCAGCTGGCGGTGCATGGGCTCGCTCAGACCCTGCACGGCGGCCTGCACGCTGGTGCGCTGCAGCAGCACGTCCTGGTAGATGCGCGGCAGGTCGGCCACGCCCCCGTCGCCCGCGAGCGACTGGGCAATGCGGCGGATCTCTTCGCGTTCGGCATCGTCCTTGTTGCCATCGGCAAACGCTGCCAGAAGGGCGATGGTAAGGATGGATTTTTGCTGGTCCAGGGTCATGGTCGTCGTGCAGAAAAAAGGGGTGGGAGGGGGTGCACACTGCTTGCAGTGTGTTGTGCGGTGGCTTGTGAACAGGTTCTTAGGTGCAGTCTAGGCAATGCGGTTTCAACGCCACAGCGTGTGGGGGATTGATGGCGCGGGCTGTGCGGGGCGCCAGGGCTTCGGGTTTTCCCTTGGGTAGTTCGGCGACTGTGCGGAGGGCCATCGCTTGCCTACAGTGCTTGCCATCGCGCCGTCGTGGCGTGCATCAACGGAGGATGGACATGGGCGTAGCGATCGTGGGTTGGGCACATTTGCCGTTTGGCCGGCTGGACGGCCTGGGGCTTGAAGACCTCATTACGCGCGCGGGCCGAGAGGCCCTGCAGCACGCGGGCATTGACGGCACGGTGGTGGATGGCGTGTGGCTGGGCAACCTCAACGGCGGCTTCACGCCCGATGTGTTTGCCTCGTCACTGGCCCTGCAGTGCGACGACGCCCTGCGCTGGAAGCCCGCCACGCGGCTGGAGAACGCCTGCGCGTCGGGCTCGGCCGCCCTCTATGCCGCGTGCGATGCGATCGAAGCCGGCCGCGCTCGGGTTGCCCTCGTCATCGGCGCCGAAAAGATGACCGCTGTCTCCGGCGCCGAGACCACGCGCATCCTGGGTGACTGCGGCTACTCCGGCGAGGCGGGCGATCCGCCCGGTGGCTTTCCAGGCATTTTTGCGTCCATCGCGCAGGACTACTTTGCCGCGCATGGCGACCATTCGGCCACCCTGGCACGCATCGCGGCCAAGAACCACGCCAACGGCGCGCTCAACCCCTGGGCCCACATGCGCAAGGACCTGGGCTTTGAGTTCTGCAACACCGTGTCCGACCGCAACCCGATGATTGCCGCGCCCCTGCGCAAGACGGACTGCTCGCTGGTGTCTGACGGCGCGGCGGCGGTCATCCTGGCGGCCGATGATGCGATGGCCGACTTCCCCCGCGCCGTGCGCCTGCGGGCGCGGGTGCAGGTCAACGACTACCTGCCCATGGCGCGCCGCCGTGTGGTGGACTTTGAGGGGCCCCGGCGCGCCTGGCAGCAGGCGCTGCAACAGGCCGGGTGCGCGGTGCACGACCTGTCGCTGGCGGAGGTGCACGACTGCTTCACCATCGCCGAGCTGCTCACGTACGAGGCCATGGGCCTGGCGCCCGCAGGCCAGGGCCACCGCCTGCTGGAAGACGGCACCGTGCTGCGCAACGGCCGCCTGYCTGTCAACGCGTCGGGCGGGCTCAAGGCCAAGGGTCACCCGATCGGCGCCACGGGCGTGTCGATGCATGTGGTGTCGGCCATGCAGCTCATGGGCGAGGCGGGCGACCTGCAGGTGCCGGGTGCCACCCTGGCGGGCGTGTTCAACATGGGCGGCTCGGCCGTGGCCAACTACGTGAGCATTCTGGAGCGCGCCCGATGAACATCGCCCACCTGCTGCGCCGCAGCGCCTTGCTGTACGCCCACCAGCCCGCGCTGCTGCATGGCGACCAGGTGCTGTGGAGCTACGGCACGCTGGCTGCCCGCACCGCCGCGCTGGCCACCCATCTGCGCACACGCTGTGGCGTGGCCCCGGGCGACCGCGTGGCCATCTACGCCGCCAATGCGCCCGAATACCTGGAGGCCCTGCACGCCATCCTGTGGGCGGGGGCCGTGTCGGTGCCGGTCAACTACAAGCTGCATGCCAAAGAACTCGCCTACGTGCTGGCCGACTCGGGCGCGCGCGTGGTGCTGACCTCTGAAGCGCTGGCACCCGCCGTGCGCGAGGCCGGGGCGCCGCAGGACGCGGTGCTGGTCTTTGGCTCCGACGCATACCGCGCCGCAGTCGCCCACACGCCCATGGACGTATGCGACCGCGCGCCGCATGACGTGGCCTCGCTGTTCTACACCTCGGGCACCACAGGCCGACCCAAGGGTGTGATGCAGACCCACCGCAACCTGCTGGCCATGACGGCCTGCTACTTCACCGATGTGGACGACATCCTGCCCGGTGACGCCATGGTTTACGCCGCACCCATGTCGCACGGCGCGGGGCTTTACAACTACGCCCAGGTGCTGCGCGGCGAGCGGCATGTGGTGCCACTGTCGGGCGGGTTCGAGCCGGCCGAACTGGTGCAGCTCGCGGCCAGCGTGGGCCAGCTCACGCTGTTTGCAGCGCCCACCATGGTGCACCGCCTGGTGGACCATGTGCGTGCCACGGGTGCCGACGTCTCAGGCTTCAAGACCATCGTCTACGGCGGCGGCCCCATGTACGCCGACGACCTGCGCAACGCCCTGGCCGTGATGGGCAACCGCTTTGCACAGATCTACGGCCAGGGCGAAAGCCCCATGACCATCACCGCCCTGTCGCGCGCCCAGCTGGCCGACCGCGACCACCCGCGCTGGGCCGAGCGCATGGTGTCGGTGGGCGTGGCGCAGTCGCTGGTGGAAGTGCGTGTGGTCGATGCCATGAGTCAGCCCTTGCCCACCGGCGAGACCGGCGAGGTGGTGGTGCGCGGCGACACCGTGATGCCCGGCTACTGGAACAACCCCACCGCCACCGCGCAGACGCTGCGCGACGGGTGGCTCTACACCGGCGATATGGGCGCGCTGGATGCCGACGGTTTTCTCACGCTCAAGGACCGGTCCAAGGACGTGATCATCTCCGGCGGCAGCAACATCTACCCGCGCGAGGTCGAAGAGGTGCTGCTGCTCCACCCGCAGGTGCGCGAGGTGGCTGTGGTGGGCCAGCGCGATGCGGAATGGGGCGAGGTGGTGGTGGCCTTCCTGGTGGCAGGGGAGGGTGGCGCGGTGGCCGATACCGTGCTGGATGCGCTGTGCCTGGAGCACATTGCTCGCTTTAAGCGGCCGAAGGAATACCGGTGGGTGGAGGCGTTGCCGAAGAACAGCTATGGGAAGGTGTTGAAGACGGAGCTGCGGGGCAAGGGGTAGTGCTGCGGCGGGGCGATGTTGTGGGCAGTGGGGTGTTATGGCAGCCCGCCATCACGCCCCATCTTCATCGGATGACCGCTCTTGGGCAGGTGCGCGCGCAAGTTCAGACGGTTTGTGGGTCGGTTTCCGACACCATCGCCAGAACGTCGACCTGCTGATCCCCAGCTCTGCAGCGGCTGCACCAGTGCGTCCGCCATGGCGCTCCAGCGCAGCCAGGGCCTTTGTGTGCCGATCGGGTTGTTCTGGCGGTTGCTCCGGTGTCGCCAGAGCAGCCAGGGCCTGTTCGATGTCTGGCCGTGCCGCAAGAAGTTCCGGGCATTCGTGACGTAGCTCGCTCCACTCCACCTTGTCGATGTGCCGGTACTGAGACAGCCAAACGGCGATGCGGTCACACATGTTTTCCAGCTCGCGCACGTTGCCGGGCCATGGGTGCTGTTCCATGGCACCTCCCCATTGGGCCAACACCTCAGCGGCGGTGACACCAGACACGCCGACCCGGCTCAGACTGTGGGCCAGCAAACGCACAGCCAAGACTTGGACGTCGCCTTTGCGATCCCGCAGCGGAGGCAATGCCAAAGTGAGGGTGTTGAGGCGGTAGTACAGGTCCTGGCGGAATTGGCGCGCATTCACCATCTGCAGCAGTGGCTGGTGGGTTGCCGCTATCACGCGCACGTCGACTGGGATGGATGTGACGGACCCCAAGCGGGTAATGCGGCGCTCCTGCAAGACGCGCAGCAAGCGGGTTTGCAGCGTGAGTGGCATGTCGCCGATYTCRTCSAGAAASAGGGTKCCCGTGTGSGCYGCYTCRAACAGSCCGCGCTTGCCGCCGCGGCGYGMRCCGGTGAARGCGCCTTCCTCGTRGCCGAACAGCTCGCTTTCSAGCAGSGYTTCCGGRAACGCTGCGCAGTTGATGGCGACAAACGGGCGACGCGCCCTTTGGCTTGCGTTGTGCATGGCCTGTGCAAAGAGTTCTTTGCCGGTGCCGCTCTCGCCGGTGATCAGGAGACTGAAGTCGGTGGCGGCATACAGGCGGGCTCTGGCGATGGCTTGCAAAAACGCGGGGGCTTGCCCCGCCAAGCTTTCAAAGCGGTGGCGCGCAGCGTGGTCACTGCGGCGGTGCTGAATGCGCAGGCTGTTATCGGCCTCGTGGATGGTGCGAGCGTCGTACAAGGTCAGCGCCGCACCGGTGGTGTGGCCGCCCTCGTAAATGGGCGTGCGATTGGCAATCCAGTCGCGGCCTTGCAGGCGGAGCACGGCGCCATGTTCGGGCTGGCCGCCTTCCAGCGTCTCGCGCAGCGACAGATCGGTGGTGACAGACGCGAGGGGTTCACCCAGGCGCGGCGCACGCACCAGGCCCAAAATGCGTTGCATCGCCGGGTTGATGGCGATGATCTGTTCGGACTGATTCACCGCCAGGACTGCCTCTTGCAGCGTGTGCAGCACCGTGTTGAGCTGTTCGTATCGCCCGGCCTCCAGCTGCGCCACCCGCGCCAGCTCCAGAGCGTCTTCAAAGCCCTGGCGGATGCTGGCATGCGAATACGCCAGCAATCCAACGAGGCCTGCGTTTTCTGCCAGTTCCACCACCAGGCTGGAGCCCACGACCACGCGGATGCCATCGCTGTGCAGCTGGCGGATGCACGCGCGGGCCGAGTCAGGCGTCTGGTAGGCGTACTGGTGAATGTCGATGTTCAACAGACCTTTGACGGATTCCAGCTCCGGAAGGGTATGGCCGTACATCACGATGCCCACGCGGTCGGCCGTTGCCCGGGCCTTGATGAGCGCCTGCAGSAKGTCRAASCCGCTCAACTGRATGGTGGCCACCGGGGCACTGATCCCGCTGCGCAGCAGGCTGGCGTTGGRCCCCGCGCTCACAAAGACATCGACCAGTCCGCTGACCAGCCGCTTGCGGGCCAGGTCCAGCGCCACCTCAAAGCTGCCGTCGATCACCTCGATATCCGCCCTGTCCCGGTATTCCGCCACGATGGGCATGGCCATCAGCCGGATCTGGCGATAGCTCATGAAACAAAGGCGAGGGCGGCTGGCAAGTGGTGTGACGGGGGTTGGCATAGGGCGGACGGTTGCGCGGACTAGACACTGGCTGTGGACGCGTTTCAACGAAAGGCTGTTGCGTTTCATTGATCTGCAAGTGAAACACAAATATGAAACATTGGGGTGGTCAATGAAACATGTATGCCGCTGCTCCGCCACATTGGTGCGAGCATGGTCAATCAAATCAATGCTTTGCGGCAGGCGGGCGCGCTGGCACGTACTGTGCAGTAACTCCATCCAAACAACCCTGTTTGCAACATCACTCCATTGCCATGTCTGAATCTGCTCCTTCTTCCACGTCCTCCTTGCCCGCTCCCATCTCTTTGCGCCAGCGCCTGACCCAGCCCGGGCTGGTGATCGCCCCCGGGGTGTACGACATGGTGTCGTTGCGGCTGGCCGACACCTTCGGCTTTGATGCCTTGTACATGACGGGCTTCGGCACGGTGGCCTCGCACCTGGGCTTGCCAGATGCCGGGCTGGCCACGTATTCGGACATGGTGGGGCGGGTGAAGGCCATGGCAGGCATGGCCCGCTCCCCGCTGATTGCGGACGGCGATACGGGCTATGGCGGTTTGCTCAACGTGCGCCACACGGTGCAGGGCTACGAGGCTGCTGGCGCGCAAGCCATCCAGCTGGAGGATCAGGAATACCCCAAAAAATGTGGCCACACCCCTGGCCGCCGGGTGATCCCCATGGAAGACATGGTGCGCAAGATTCGCGTCGCTGTCGACAGCCGCAGTTCGTCCGATTTCCTGGTGATTGCGCGCACGGACGCCCGTACCAGCCTTGGTCTCGATGAGGCCCTGCGCCGGGCAGAGGCTTACGCCCGTGCTGGAGCGGACATCCTTTTTGTCGAGTCGCCCGAGAGCGAGGAAGAGATGCGAAAGATCGGCCAAACCGTGGATAAGCCCCTGCTGGCCAACATGGTGGAGGGCGGACGGACGCCCGTGCTGTCGCACAGCGAGCTGGAGTCCATTGGCTACAAGCTCGCCATCTTTCCGGTGACTGCCTTGCTGGCCGCTACCCAGGCCATGAAGACGGTGTATGCGCAGTTTCAGCGCACGGGCTCGTCGGTGAACAGCGACGCTGGCTTGATGCCCTTCGCGGAGTTGACGCAGCTCATGGGTTTCGAGGACGTCTGGGCATTTGAACGCCAGTACGCCGAGACACCCTGACTTGCGAGGCGCGTGGCTGCTGGAGCCTTTCGCCCCCTCGACATGACGACCTCAAAACACAACACGAAGGAGACAAACATGAAACCTCATCCATCTCTCATCCCCTACGGCAACGTGCCGCCTGCGCCCGGCTTGCAATGTCGGCGCAAGCTGCTCGCCCTGTCAGCCCTGGTGTGCCTGGGCGCGGCGGCCGGGATGCCCGCGGCCACGTACGCTCAGGACGTCTGGCCCAGCAAACCCCTCCGGCTGATTGTTCCGTTCACCCCTGGGGGCGTCACCGACACCAGCGGGCGTCTGATTGCCGAAAGTCTTGGCAAGCGCCTCGGCCAGCAAATCGTGGTGGACAACAAGCCGGGGGCCTCCGGAAACATTGGCACGGCGCTGGCCAAGTCTGCGCCAGCAGATGGCTACACCTTGGTTCTGGGCTTTGACGGCACCATGGTGATCAATCCACATGTGTTTTCGAAACTGCCTTTTGATACGGCCAAAGACTTTGCGCCAGTCGGCAAGATTGGCGATGCCACCCTGGTGCTCGTGGCGAACCCTGGCGTGCCGGTGAAGGGCCTGGCCGATGTGATTGCCTTGTCGAAGACCCAACATGGAGGTCTCTCGTTTGGAACCTCGGGGACGGGTGGTACACCCCACATTGCCGGTGAATTGCTCAAAATCCGGACGGGCGCCAACCTGACCCATGTGCCCTACAAGGGCGGTGGCCAAGCCATGACCGACGTGCTGGGGGGCACGATTCCACTGGTGTACACGGCGGTGGCGGGCGCTCACGGACACATCAAGTCCGGCAAGCTCAAGGCCATTGCGGTGTCGAGCGCGCAGCGTACCAGCGCCTTGCCCGATGTGCCCACGTTTGTCGAGAGCGGTGTACCCGACTTTGTTGTCAACTCGTGGGTGGGGCTGCTGGCACCGGTGGGTACGCCTGCGGCGGTGATCACGCGCCTGAACACAGAACTGAACGCGGTGCTGAACGATGCCGCCGTGCGTGAGAAATTGCGTGTAATGGGCATCGAGCCCACACCCGGAACTGCCGAGCAATACCGCGACGAAATCAAGCGGGACCTGGATCGGTATGGTGCCGTGGTGAAGGCGGCTGGCATTTCGATCGAATAAGGCGGCTGGTCCTGCACACTTCACCTTTCTCGGAGCAAGTCCATGGATCTGAATCTGAAGGACAAACATGTCCTCATCACGGGGGGCAGCAAAGGCATTGGTTATGCCTGCGCGGCGGCGTTTCTGGCCGAAGGGGCGCGCGTCAGCCTGGTATCGCGCAGCACCGAACACCTGGAGGCCGCACGTGGTCGGTTATCGGTGGATGTCCATGGCAGCGCTGGGCGCATCAGCGTCCATGCCGCTGACCTGCAGCAGCCCGAGTCGGCGGCGAAAGCGCTGTCGGCTGCCGAAGCCGCCTTTGGGGACGTCGATGTGCTGGTCAACTCTGCAGGGGCTGCCCGGCGCACCCCGCCCGAGGAGTTGAGCGCGCAGGCCTGGCACGACGCGATGAACGCCAAGTTCTTCACGTACGTCCATATGGTGGATCTGGTGGTCAAGAAGATGGGCGCGCGGGGCCAGGGGTCCATCGTCAATGTGGTGGGCGCCGGAGGAAAGGTCGCCAGCCCCATCCATATGCCTGGCGGGGCGGCCAATGCGGCGCTGATGCTCATGAGCGCGGGCATGGCTGCCGCCTACGGGCCGAAGGGTGTACGCGTGAATGCCGTCAACCCGGGCGCCACCCACACCGAGCGGTTGCAGGCAGGGATGATCGCCACGGCACGCATGCACAACATCTCTGAGCAGGAAGCGCTCGCACAGGCGACGAGCAAGGTGCCGTTGGGTCGCCTGGCGCAGCCGGAGGAGGTCGCCAACGTGGTGCTGTTTCTGGCGTCCGAGCGTGCAAGCTACGTCACGGGCGTGGTTCTGACGATGGACGGCGGAGCAACGCCCATGGTGGTGTGATACCCGAAGCAGGCTCTGGTTGGTGCACCATTAAGCCTGCGGCCTCCGCGGTTTTGCAGCCCGTCCTACCATCCTGGCTTGCCATCCACAGACTCGACCTATGACCACCACCCTCAARATCGATTTCGTCTCCGATGTCTCCTGCCCCTGGTGCATCATCGGCCTCAAGGCGCTGGAGCAGGCGGCGGACCGGCTGCAGGGCGAGGTCGCGTTGGACCTGCACTTTCAGCCGTTCGAGCTGAACCCGCAGATGGGGCCTGCGGGTCAGGACATTGGCGAGCACCTGCAAGAAAAGTACGGCGCCACGCCCGAGCAGAGCCAGAAGAACCGCGAGGCCATCGCGGCGCGTGGGGCGGCGCTGGGGTTTACCTTCAGCATGGACAAGCGCAGCCGCATCTACAACACCTTTGATGCGCACCGGCTGCTGCACTGGGCCGAAGAGAAGGGCGTGCAGCCCGCGCTGAAGAAGGCGCTGTTCACGGCGTATTTCACCGACGGGCAGGACCCGAGCAACCACGAGGTGCTAGTGCGTGTGGCGGGCGAGGTGGGGCTGGATGTGGCCGAGGCGCGTGCGCTGCTCGCCTCAGACCGCTACGCCGACGAGGTGCGCGAGCGCGAGCAGTTCTATCTGCAAAACGGCATCCATTCGGTGCCCGCGATCATCGTCAACGAGCGCCACCTGATCCAGGGTGGGCAGCCGGTGGAGGTGTTTGAGCAGGCGCTGCTGCAGATTGCCGCGCAGGGCTAGATGCTATTTATTTGATAGCTGCTCAGGTATATTGCACTAGCGCTACTGGCATGTACGATCAAAAAAGGGGCCTGGAGCCCCTTTTTTGATGTCTGAGCGATGCCCCGGCCACACCGGGCAACCGTCACTTGCGCAGCGGAATGGCGGTGGCGCGGTCCACGGGAACGGCGGTCACGCTGTTCTGGGGGGAGCCGTCGATGAGCTTTTCAGAGTAGGTCAGGTACACCAGCGTGTTGCGGGCCGGGTCCACCATGCGCACGATGCGCAGGCGCTTGAACAGGATGGACATGCGTTCGCTGAACACTTCCTCCTGTTTCTTCAGTGGCTCGGGAATGCTGATGGGGCCGACCTGGCGGCAGGCAATGGAGGCCTCGGCGCGGTCCTCGGCCAGGCCCAGCGTGCCCTTGACACCACCAATGCGTGCCCGCGAGACGTAGCAGGTGACGCCCCGTACGCCCGGGTCGTCATAGGCCTCGACGATGATGTCGTGGTCGCGGCCGATCCACTGGAACGCGGTGTCCACGGTGCCGATTTTTTCGCCCGATGCGGCCTGCACTGTGCCGCCCGTGAGGGCCGCAAGCGCCACAACGGCGGCGGTTGTCAACGTGCGCGCAGCGGTCATGCCGCGGTCTCGCCTTCGGTGCAGCGCTGGGCCAGGTGGGCCAGCGCTTCTTCGACCTGGTCCACCAGCACCAGGCACAGGTCGCCGGGTTGCAGGCGCTCCAGGGCGGTGTCAATGGCGATGAACTCGCCACGGATCTCTTCCACATGCGTGGTGCGCGGCGCACCGGCCAGGCCTTCGCGCAGCAGGGCCATCACTTCGCCGTCGGCGCGACCGCGCTGGGCGGCGTCCTGGTACAGGATCACGTCGTCAAACGCGGCGCCCAGGATCACGGTCTGTTCGCGGATGTCTTCGTCGCGCCGGTCGCCCGCACCGCTGATGACCACACTGCGGCGCTTGCCGGGCAGGGCGTCCACGGCCTGCACCAGGGCGCGCATGGCGTCGGGGTTGTGGCCGTAGTCGGCGATCACCGTTGCACCCCGGTAGTCCATGATATTGAAGCGGCCGGGGGCGTTGTCGCTGTCGTTCACAAAGCCCGACAGGCCGCGGCGGATGGTCTGCCAGGGCATGCCCACGCCCCAGGCGGCAGCCACGGAGGCCATGACGTTCTCGACCTGAAAGCCGATCTTGCCGTTGCGCGTGATGGGCACGTCGCGCAGGTGGATGGTTTCGCGCCACGAGCCTTCGGAGGCGACGATGGAGTCACCATCCACGTAGACGGTGCGGTGGCCCTGGGCGCGGTGCGTGACCATCACGGGGTGGTGGCGGTCGCTGGCAAAGTAGATCACCTTGCCGGGGCAGGCCGAAGCCATGGCCGCCACGATGGGGTCGGCGGCGTTGAGCACCGCGTAGCCCGTGGGGGCCACGTTCTGCACGATCACGCGCTTGAGCACGGCCAGGTCTTCCACCGTGGTGATGTAGTTCAGGCCCAGGTGGTCGCCCGCGCCGATGTTGGTGACCACGGCCACCTGGCAGCGGTCAAAGCCCAGGCCTTCGCGCAGGATGCCGCCCCGCGCGGTCTCGAACACGGCGGCGTCCACCTCGGGGTGCAGCAGCACGTTGCGGGCGCTCTTGGGGCCGCTGCAGTCGCCGCTGTCGATCTGGCGGCCGTTCACGTACACGCCGTCGGTGTTGGTCATGCCCACGCGCAGGCCCTGGGCCGTGAACAGGTGCGCAATCAGGCGGGCGGTGGTGGTCTTGCCGTTGGTGCCGGTCACGGCCACGGTAGGGATGCGGCCGTCGTCGCCATGGGCAAACAGTTTGTCCACCATGGCCTGGCCCACGTTGCGGGGCTTGCCGTAGCTGGGGGCCAGGTGCATGCGCAGGCCGGGGGCGGCGTTCACTTCCACAAAGCCGCCACCTTGTTCTTCAAGGGGGCGCAGCACGGTCTCGGCCACCATGTCCACGCCGCAGATGTGCAGGCCCACCATCTGGGCGGCGGCCACGGCGCGGGCCGCAACCTCGGGGTGCACGTCGTCAGTCACATCGGTGGCGGTGCCGCCGGTGGACAGGTTGGCGTTGTTGCGCAAGATGACGCGCTGGCCTTTCTCGGGCACCGAGTCGGGCGTCAGGCCCTGCATGGCCAGGCGGGCCACGGCGATGTCATCGAGGCGGATCTTCGTCAGCGAGGTGGCGTGGCCTTCGCCACGGCGGGGGTCCTGGTTGACCACGTCCACCAGCTGGCGCACGGTGTGCTCGCCATCGCCCAGCACCTGGGGCGGCTCGCGGCGGGCTGCGGCCACCAGTTGGTCGCCCACCACCAACAGGCGGAAGTCGTGGCCGGGCAAGAAGCGCTCGACCATCACGGTGCCGTAGTCGGCGGCGTTCTTGTAGGCTTCTTCAAGCTGTGCGCGGTCGGTGATGTTGACGGTGACGCCCTTGCCCTGGTTGCCGTCTTGCGGCTTGACCACCACGGGCAGGCCGACCTTGAGGGCGACCTCCCAGGCTTCGTCCACAGTCTCCACCGGCTTGCCCAGCGGGACGGGTACGCCAGCGGCGTGCAGCAGGCGCTTGGTCAGGTCCTTGTCCTGGCCGATGGATTCGGCCACGGCGCTGGTCGAATCGACCTCGGCYGCCTGRATGCGSCGCTGCTTGGARCCCCAGCCRAACTGCACCAGGCTGCCGCKSGTGAGSCGGCGGTAGGGRATGCCSCGSGCCACGGCGGCMTCGACGATGGAGCCCGTGCTGGGGCCCAGGCGCTCGTCTTCGTCCAGCTCGCGCAGGTCGGCCACGGCCTTTTCGGCGTCAAAGCTGCCGTTGCCCAGCGCTGCCTGGATGAGTTGTTGTGCGTCTTCAAACGCCTTGCGGCCCACGGCTTCTTCGCTGTATTCGACAACCACCTGGTACACACCGACATCACTGGTGGCCGTGGTGCGCGCAAAGGTCACGGGGCAGCCGGCCTGCGCTTGCAGCGCCAGTGCTGCGGTCTGCAGCACGTGGGCCAGCGACACATCGCCGCCACCGGTTTCCGGGTGCAGTGCGCCGATGGCGGGGAACAGGGCCCGCAGGCGGGCTTCGAATCCGGCCATCTGGCCCACGGCGCGCTCGTTCTCGGCGCAGGTCACCACGGCCTCGATGGCCATGTGGCGGCTCCAGAGGTTGGGGCCGCGCAGGGCCCGGGTGCGGGTTACATCCATGGAAGTCTCTTTCAGTGGTCCATCAGAGCGCTGGGGCCCTGTTCAGGTCGTGGGATGTGGGGTCAAACAACAAACAAAGGCAAATGCACGAGAGGCCATCACGACCGCAGGGCGGCGGTGGGGACCAGTTCGGGCTCGAAGGTCTTGATGCCTGCGCCGATCAGGTCGGGGGCAATGTCCAGCGCCCAGGCCGTACCGATGGCGGCCAGCAGGGCGTCGGTGTCTGGCACCACGGCATTGYGGCCAAAAGTCAGATCAGACAGGGCGCCCAGCACATGCTCGGCGCTGCCCGTGGCCAGCACCACGCGGCCGTTCTTCACGAAGACGGCGCGGCCGTTGTCCTTGGCGCGGTGTTCGGCGATGACGGGCAGCGTGCCGTCCTGCGCATACAGCACCACGTCGCCGTCGGACAGGGGGGCCAGGTCGGCCACTTGGGCGATGGCGGCATTGAGCACCGCAGCGCCTTCGGCCAGCACCACGTCCACCTGGGTGCGCATCACCTTGGTCATCTGGTCCTGTTCGTGCACATCGAATTCGGCGAGCGTTTCCACGCCGTCCATGTCGGTCACCACGCCCACCTGGCAGCGGTCATACGCCAGGCCGTCGCGCAGGATGGTGCGGGCGTCGCTTTCGATCACGGCGGCCTGCACCATCTTGTTCATCAGCAGGCGGTGGGCGGCTTCCCAGTGGGCGCAGTCGGTGGCCTCCACGCAGCGACGATCCAGAAACAGTCCTTCGCGGCAGGCCAGGCCGGTGTGGTGCCCGCTCRGGTGCAGCAGCCAGGCCACCACGCGCGAGATGGTCGATGTGCTGCGCGTGCCGGCCACGCCCACCAGCGGAATACGACCGGCCTGGCCTTCGTCATCGGCGTCGGAGGGGAACAGGTGCTCGGCAATTGCCTGGCCCACAGGGCGCGGCGCACCCACGGCGGGTTTCAGGTGCATGAGCAGGCCAGGGCCTGCGTTGACTTCGACAATCGCGCCGCCCTGGGTGTGCAGGGGCTTGGAAATATCGCGGGCCACCATGTCGATGCCTGCGATGTCCAGGCCCACCACCTTGGCGGCAAGCTGGGCGATGTACGCCACTTCAGGGTGCACGTCGTCCGTGCAGTCCACGGCCACGTTGCCATTGCGCTGCACCACCACTTGGCGGCCAGCGGCGGGCACCGAGTCGGCTTCAAGATCCTGGCGCTTGAGTTCGAGCTGCACCTTGGYGTCGGTGGCCAGGTCGATGATTTCGAGCGGGTACTCTTCTTCGTAACCCCGGCGCGGGTCGGAGTTGAGCTGGGTGTCGATGAGTTCCTTGACGGTGGAGCGGCCGTTGCCGGTGATGGTGACCAGCTCGCCGCGTGCTGCGGCGACCACCTTGCCTCCCACCACCAACAGGCGGTGCTCGTCGCCAGGGATGAAGCGCTCCACCATCACGTCGCTGCCCTCGGGGTAGGCCACGTGGTAGGCCGCTTCGATGTCTTCCTGCTTGCGCAGGTCCAGCGTCACGCCCCGGCCGTGGTTGCCGTCGGAGGGCTTGACCACCACGGGCAGGCCGATGTCTTGCGCGGCCTCCCAGGCTTCCTCGGGGCTGTTGACGACCTGGCCTTCGGGGATGGGCACGCCGCAGGACTTGAGCAGGCCCTTGGTCAGATCCTTGTCGCTGGCAATGCCTTCAGCAATCGCGCTGGTGTACTCGGTCTCAGCGGTCCAGATGCGGCGCTGGCGGGCGCCATAGCCCAGTTGCACCAGGTTGCCGTCATTCAGGCGGATGTGGGGAATGCCCCGGTCGGTGGCGGCGGTGACGATGCAGGCGGTGCTGGGGCCGAGGTACTGGTCGTCCACCTCGGTGCGCACGCGCGCCACGGCGGCCTGCACATCAAAAGGCTGGTCGTTGATGGCCGCCATGATCAGTGCATGGCCCTGGGCCAGTGCCACGCGGGCCACGCTTTCGTCGCGGGCGCGGAACACCATGCGGTACACGCCGCGCTGGCTGGTGCTGCGCGTCTGGCCGAAGCCGGTGGGCATGCCTGCCAGATTGAGCAGCTCGATCACGATGTGCTCCAGCACATGGCCGCACCAGGTGCCTTCCTGCAAGCGCTGCAGGAAGCCGCCGCGCTCGCCCACGCCGCAGTGGTGCTCGATCAGCGCTGGCAGCCAGGCCGTGAGGCGGTCATTGAAGCCGGGGATGGTGTTGGAGGGGTAGTCCTCCAGCTCGCCCAGGTCCAGCCAGACTTCCAGGACCGGCCGGTAGGTCCAGATATTGGGGCCCCGCAGGTAGTTGATGCGAAGCAGTTGGATGTCGTTGAGTTTCGCCATGGATTGCAGCGGTTGTGGTTCCGGCCTTGGTAAGGGCTGTGCGGTAGGGGGACGAAAGGGAATTTTGTGGACGATGATTGTGCGCCAGTCCAGGGCCTGTGCGCAGTGTCAGCCAAAAGGCCGCCACAGACGTTACAGGAGGATGCCGTCGCACCGTGGCGTGCAGTATCGGTGAGAATTCTTGCTTTCGCGAGAGCGGCCACCGCAGGCAGCCGGTGGCGGAAAACCCAACCAAAAATGCAACATCACCATTCTGTGGACGCCTCGGGTGTCTTTTCTGGCCCTGTGGGGGCCGATTTGCGGGCCATGCTCGCTTCCAAAGAGAACGTGTTGGCGGCTTTGCCGGTTGACCTGAGCGCCACACTGCGCTTTGCGGCGGGGTGGGTAGTGGTGACCTCCGAACGGCTGCTGGCCTGCGACCCCGGTACCACGACCTGGCGCAGCTGGCCCCTGGGTGAAGGGCTGACGCTCAAGCTGCATGACCATGGCGGAGTGGGCTCGCTCGAGCTGCACAACCCCCAGGAGCGCCTGGCCCAGTGGCGCTTTACCCTGGCGCACCATGCGCAGGCGCTGCGCCTGGTGCAACGTTTTGAGCAGCAAAGCGCCCGGGGCGACAGCGGTGCCGAGGACGAAGCCGACGAGCCCGCTTGCCCTACCTGCCACACGCCGCTGCCGCCCGACACCGAAGAGTGCCCGGCTTGTGCCCGTGCCCAGCCACCCCAGACCYCCACCTGGGTGCTGCTGCGCCTGTGGCGTTTTGCGCGGCCCTATCGCAAACAGCTGGCGGCCGGTTTTGCCCTGACGCTGGCGTCCACCGCAGCGACCCTGGTGCCGCCCTACCTCACCATCCCGCTGATGGATGACATCCTGATTCCGTTCCAGAACGGSMARCAGATCGAMCCKGSSCKSGTSCTGCTGTACCTGAGCGGCCTGCTGCTGTCGGCGCTGGYCGSCTGGGGCCTGRGCTGGGCGCGCACCTACMTSCTGGCGCTGGTGTCCGAGCGCATCGGCGCCGAYCTGCGCACCACCACSTACGAGCACCTGCTSMSSCTGYCGCTCGACTAYTTYGGSGGCAAGCGCACCGGCGACCTGATGGCGCGCATCGGGTCGGAGACCGACCGCATCAACGTGTTCCTGTCGCTGCACGCGCTCGACTTCATCACCGATGTACTGATGATCGTGATGACGGCGGCGATCCTGTTCTCCATCAACCCGTGGCTCGCGTTGGTCACGCTGGTGCCGCTGCCCTTCATTGGCTGGATGATCCATACCGTGCGCGACCGSCTGCGCACCGGSTTYGARAAGATCGACCGYGTSTGGTCCGAGGTSACCAAYGTGCTGGCCGACACCATCCCSGGCATYCGCGTGGTCAAGGCCTTCGCCCAGGAAAAGCGCGAGGCCCAGCGCTTTCGCGATGCCAACCAGCACAACCTGGAGGTGAACGACAAGCTCAACAAGACCTGGAGCCTGTTCACCCCCACGGTGTCGCTGCTGACTGAAATCGGGCTGCTGGTGGTCTGGGCGTTTGGTATCTGGCTGGTGTCGCGCAACCAGATCACGGTGGGTGTGCTCACSGCCTTCATYGCCTACATCGGSCGSTTYTACRSGCGGCTSGAYTCGATGAGCCGCATCGTYTCGGTCACSCAGAAGGCSGCMGCMGGCGCCAAGCGCATCTTCGACATCCTGGACCACGTGAGCAACGTGCCCGACCCTGCCCAACCCGTCAAGGTGGACAAGGTGCAAGGCGCCATCAGCATGCAGGGCGTGGGCTTCCGTTACGGCAGCCGCGCGGTCATCAAGGGGCTGGATCTGGACATCCGCCCCGGCGAGATGATCGGTCTGGTGGGCCACAGTGGCTCGGGCAAGAGCACGCTGGTCAACCTGATCAGCCGTTTTTACGACGTGAGCGACGGGTCCATCCAGGTCGATGGCATCGACATCCGACGCTTTGCGGTGGCCGACTACCGCCGCCACATCGGCCTGGTGCTGCAGGAGCCTTTCCTGTTCTTTGGCACCATCGCGGAGAACATCGCCTACGGCAAGCCCGAAGCGACGCGCGAGGAAATCGTGGCCGCCGCCCGCGCTGCCCATGCGCATGAATTCATCCTGCGCCTGCCGCACGGCTACGACTCGCTGGTGGGCGAGCGCGGCCAGGGCCTGTCGGGCGGCGAGCGTCAGCGCATCAGCATTGCGCGCGCTCTGCTGATCGATCCGCGCATCCTGATCCTGGACGAGGCCACCTCGGCGGTGGACACCGAGACCGAAAAGGAAATCCAGAAGGCGCTCGATAACCTAGTGCAAGGCCGTACGACGATCGCCATTGCCCACCGCCTGTCCACCCTGCGCAAAGCCGACCGCCTGGTGGTCATGGACCGCGGCGAGGTGGTGGAAGTGGGCCCGCACGATGAATTGATGGAAAAGCAGGGCGCCTACTGGCGGCTGTACGAAGCCCAGGCCCGCCGCGCCGAAGAAGACGCGCAGGCGGCGGGCGTGATCATCGACAGCAGCCTGCTGCACCCGGCCCACCCCGCCGGCAACCCCTGAGACGCTGTGAGCGACCCTGCCATGAATGCTTCCCTGACCCCATCGTCGTCCACCCCCGCTTTCCAGCTCACGCGCAACCCGCACGGCCGCCTCGTCCTGACCCTGGCCGATGGCACGGCCCATGAGGGCGTGACTCCCGTGCGTGCTTTTCCCATCGCCGCGCCGGGCGAGGGGCTGTCCCTGGTGGGCGCCGACGGTCATGAGCTGCTGTGGGTTCCCCGGCTGGAGGCCGTGACGGGCGCCGCCCGGCAGCTCATTGATGAAGAGCTGGAGGTGCGCGAGTTTGTGCCCACTATCCAGAAAATCCTCGCCGTTTCTAGTTTCTCGACCCCTAGCACCTGGGATGTGGAGACCGACCGGGGGCCTGCCCGCTTGGTGCTCAAGGCCGAAGAAGACATCCGCCGCCTGGGCGGGCRCACCCGGCTGCTGATTGCCGGGGGCGACGGCTTGCAGTTCCGTGTGAAGGACACCACGGCGCTGGACAAGCATTCGCGCCGCTTGCTCGAACGCTTTCTTTGACCTTGTAAGGCGGAGTCAAGCCGGCTCCGTCCTGGGCTCGGACCTTGTCCTGCCAGTCGTAGGGGCCTGTCTGCGCTCCTCTGCAAGACCGTCAACATGCTCTGTCGGGAATGTGGGGCCGGCGGAGCCCGCCTCTTGCGCATTCCTTGCGCACGGCCCGAGCCGCCTACTTCTCTGCCTGTTCCCCTGCAGCGGGTGATGACCTGCGGGCGCCCCGCCTTCTGACGGCGTGGTGCTGTTGCGACATTCGGCGTGCGCCCAGCGCGCTCTTCGGCCGATTCGGCCCATTCGGGGCACTGTTTGGCACCTTCATGGTCCTTGCCTGACGCCGAACCGTCCCAAAAAGC
>NZ_JBGFFF010000028.1:0-37567 GCF_056175785.1 Acidovorax sp. LjRoot204 | reverse complement strand
GTGTGGTGGTGGCGCTTGCTGCTGGGGCCGAGGTGCTCAAAGGCTGCAGCGAAGGCGTCTGGAAAGCGAGAGGCGGTTGTCCCACCTGGCGGTTGTTGGGCAGACCGCCGTCCAGTTGATTTTGCGATGAGGGCTTGACTTCTTCGTCCCAGGTCAACATAGATTTTCCAGTGTTCGGATTATGAAAGCAGTGCTGCGAAAAGGAAAGCACTGAAGCGTTGTGCAGCAAGGTTTTGTTGCTTCACAGCACCGGAGCAACGCCTCGGGCGAGCCCGAGGCGTTGCTGGCAATGTGCTTACTGGCAGGCCTCGCAGCCAGGATCGTCGATGGCGCAGAACTTGACGTCCGTGGCTGGCACAGCTGCAGCCTGCTGAGAGGCCGTTGCGGCAGCGGCTTCCAGCGGGTTTTGCTTGGCCGCTGCGGTGGCTGAAGCTGCCGATGCGCCGCTGTCATTGCCCGATGACACTGCATTGAGCTGGCGTGTGTTCACGGTGCTCATTTCGACGTGCGTAGCGCTTTGGGTGCGCAGGTAGTAGGTGGTCTTGAGGCCGCGCACCCACGCCAGTTTGTAGGTGTCGTCGAGCTTCTTGCCCGACGCGCCGGCCATGTAGATGTTGAGGCTCTGCGCCTGATCGATCCACTTCTGGCGGCGTGATGCGGCTTCCACCAGCCACTGGGGTTCGACTTCGAAGGCTGTGGAGTAGAGCGCCTTGATGTCCTGGGGCACGCGGTCGATGGGGTGCAGCGAACCCTTGAAGTGCTTGAGGTCCATGATCATCACGTCATCCCACAGGCCCAGGCGCTTGAGGTCACGCACCAGGCCGCCGTTGATCACCGTGAACTCGCCCGACAGGTTGGACTTGACCGACAGGTTGCCGAAAGAAGGCTCGATCGAGGCATCGACGCCAATGATGTTCGAGATGGTGGCCGTGGGGGCAATGGCGACGCAGTTGGAGTTGCGCATGCCGTCCAGTGCAATCTTCTTGCGCAGGGCATCCCAGTCCAGCGTGGACGAGCGGTCCACCTCCACATACCCGCCACGGGCCTGCGAGAGCATGTCCAGCGTGTCGAAAGGCAGGATGCCGCGATCCCACAGCGAGCCCTTGTAGCTGGAGTATTTGCCGCGCTCTTTGGCCAGCTCGGTGGASGCCCARTAGGCGTRGTAGCAGATGGCTTCCATCGACTYGTCGGCAAAYTSCACSGCCTCTTGCGAGGCGTAAGGAATGCGCAGCGCATACAGGCTGTCCTGGAAAGCCATCASGCCCAGRCCSACSGGGCGGTGGCGCAGGTTSGAGTCGCGSGCCTTSTTSACKGCGTAGTAGTTGATGTCGATCACGTTGTCSAGCATGCGCATGGCCACGGTGATGGTCYKCTTGAGCTTKTCGTGGTCGAYCTKGCCGTTCTTGATGTGCTGCAGCAGGTTCACCGAGCCGAGGTTGCASACGGCRGTTTCGGTGTCGCTGGTGTTGAGCGTGATCTCGGTGCACAGATTAGACGAATGCACCACACCGGCGTGCTGTTGGGGCGAGCGCACATTGCAGGCATCCTTGAACGTGATCCAGGGATGGCCAGTCTCGAACAGCATGGTGAGAATCTTGCGCCAGAGGTCCGTGGCCTGGATGGTCTTGGCGGGCTTGATCTCGCCGCGTGCAGCCTTTTCTTCGTAGGCCACGTAGGCCTTTTCAAAGTCGGCGCCAAACAGATCGTGCAGATCGGGCACGTTAGAAGGGGAGAACAGCGTCCAGGTGCCCTTTTCCATCACGCGGCGCATGAACAGGTCAGGGATCCAGTTGGCCGTGTTCATGTCGTGCGTGCGGCGGCGATCGTCGCCGGTGTTCTTGCGCAGTTCCAGGAACTCTTCGATGTCCAGGTGCCAGGTTTCCAGGTAGGTGCAGACGGCGCCCTTGCGCTTGCCGCCCTGGTTCACGGCCACGGCCGTGTCGTTGACCACCTTGAGGAAGGGCACCACGCCCTGCGATTCGCCGTTGGTGCCCTTGATGTGCGAGCCCAGGGCGCGCACGCGGGTCCAGTCGTTGCCCAGGCCACCAGCAAACTTGGACAACAAGGCGTTTTCCTTGATTGACTCGTAAATGCCATCGAGGTCGTCGGGCACCGTGGTCAGGTAGCAGCTCGACAGCTGCGAGCGCAGCGTGCCGCTGTTGAACAGCGTGGGGGTGGACGACATGAAATCGAACGACGAGAGCACTTCATAGAACTCGATGGCCCGGGCTTCGCGGTCGGTTTCATTGAGCGCCAGGCCCATGGCCACGCGCATAAAGAAGGCTTGGGGCAGCTCGATGCGGGTCTTCTTGACGTGCAGGAAGTAGCGGTCGTACAGCGTCTGCAGGCCCAGGTAGTCGAACTGCAGGTCGCGCTCGGCCTTGAGCGCGGCGCCCAGGCGGTTCAGGTCGTATTGCTTGAGCAGGCGCTCGTCCAGCAGCTCGTTGTCCACCCCCTTCTGAATGAAGGTGGGGAAATAGTCCTTGTAGGCCTGGCCCATGTTGCTTTGGGCTACGTCACGCCCCAGCACCTCGCGCACGATGGTGTGCAGCAGCAGGCGGGCCGTGGCGTAGGTGTAGTCAGGATCTTTTTCGATCAGGGTGCGGGCCGCCAGAATGGACGCCTTGTAGACCTCGTCCATGGGAACGCCGTCATACAGGTTGCGCATGGTCTCTGCGACGATGGGGGCTGCCTGGATGTCGGCGCCCAGGTTGGCGCAGGCTGACTCGATCAAGGCGTGCAGGCGCAGGATGTCCAGCTGCACGCGTTGGCCGTTGTCGATCACGTGCAGCACCGGGGTGGCGGGTGCTAGCTGTTCCAGGTGGTGAGCGCGCTCCTGCGTGCGGCGCTCGCGGTASAGCACGTAGGCRCGSGCGAYYTCRTGGTGSYCGCCGCGCATCAGGCCSAGYTCGACCTGGTCCTGCACRTCTTCRATGTGGAAGGTGCCGCCGCCMGGACGCGAGCGCATGAGGGCGCGGACCACGTTCTGGGTGAGCGTGTCCACTACCTCACGCACGCTGGCAGAGGCAGCGCCCTGCGTGCCGTGCACTGCCAGAAACGCCTTCATCATCGCCACCGCAATTTTTTGGGGCTCGAACGGCACCACCGCGCCGTTGCGGCGAATGATCTGGTAATGCGTGAGCGGGTGCCCGGAAGCTGCGGCCGCCGCAGCGTGCGTGGCGGCATCCGCAGAGGCGGTGGGCGATGGGGAAGGCGTGTTCAAAGCAGCTTGCATGGGGGTCCTCTTCTGTGGGCTGTCTGGGGTGGGCGTGCGGCCTGGAGTGCCGCCGCAGTGTGTGGGTGCTGCACCGGACTTCAGTCTGGTGCACACTATATATGGTGTGTCGAGGCGGTTCAAGACACTACCGGTAGTGTACCGCCGGAATGAGTCCCCAAAACCGAAACAGCATGTTCCCAACCCCGTTGCGTACGCAACCGGTGCCTGCGGCGAGCCCTTGTGAATGCGATGTGAGCGGCGCAAAACCGTGCAGTGGCGTACCTTGGAGGCGGATTTCCTGCGCCAGGCCGCGCAGCGCTTGGTTGCAAAAATATGTGCAAGCGCACAAAGAAAAAAATGCCTTGATGCGCCCGTACGACAGTGAAAGTGCGGCGTCAGCGAAGCTGCAAGGGGTCCGCCCGCGTGTTCAGCGGGAATCGCTGCGCAGGCCAGTCCAACGCCCTTTGCAGTCGTGGCCAGTCAAAGCCCGGGCCTGGGTCCAACTTACGTCCCGGGGCAATGTGTTCATGCCCTGCGATGTGCTCGATGGGATAGCGCAGCGCAATGTCCCGGCAGACCCTGGTCAGGGTTTCGTACTGTGCCGACTCGAAGTGCAGGCCCTCCAGGCCTTCCAGTTCAATGCCGATGGAATCGTCGTTGCACTGGCTCCTCCCCCTGTAGAACGATTGCCCGGCATGCCAGGCGCGCAGGTCACAATCCACAAACTGCCACAGCACCCCGGTGCGCTCGATGAAAAAATGCGCGGACACCTGCAATCCGCGGATGCCCTGGTAGTAGGGGTGCGCATCCCAGTCCAGGGTGTTGGTGAACAGCTGTTGCACGGCACCGCCGCCGTATTCGCCCGGCGGCAGGCTGATGGAATGCACCACGATCAGATCGACTTGCGAGGTCTGTACCGGGCGCGGCCCGTGGTTCGGAGATGCGAGCCGCTGAGCGGTCCTGTACCAGCCGCCCTCCCAGGGCGCCATGTCTGCCGCTGGTACACCGTCAGCCCAGGTCGTCATGCGGGTCCTGGTCATTGGGCACGGCGATGTTCAGACGGGCGATGCGGTAGCGAATCTGGCGCAGGCTGATGCCCAGGCGTGCGGCTGTGGCGGTACGGTTGAACCCGGCTTCTTTCAGCGCGCGGATCAGGATCTCCCGCTCCTGTTGGTCCAACCAGGCCTGCAGGTCGCTGGGCAGTGGCACCGTRCAGCCGTTGGCCAGGGGCTGAGGGCCCTGGCCTGTGTCTGCCGACGTCGAAGCGTGGGGCCCGGCAGAGAAGGCGGCGGACACCGCCGATCCCTCTGGCGCGGGCACAAGCGTGGGCGGTGCCGGGCGTGCCATCTGCACATCTGACGCGCCGCTTGGCGCATCCACCTGCAACTCGTCCCCGTCGCTCAATGCCACGGCGCGGTGCAGCAGATTTTCCAGCTCGCGGACGTTGCCGGTCAGCGGGTGGGCGGCAATGGCGTTCAGTGCCCGGTCGGTGAGTTGGGGCACCGGCATGCCCGACTCGTGGGCAATGCGGGTGAGCAGCGCTGCGCACAGTGCGGGCAGGTCCTCGCGGCGCTCGCGCAGCGGCGGGATGACGATCTCGATCACRTTGAGCCGGTAGTACAGGTCCTGGCGGAASCGGCCGGCCTGSACATCGGCMGSSAGATCSYKGTGGGTGGCGCTCACRATGCGCACRTCSACCGYSTCTTCCTGSGTSGAGCCGAKKGRSCGCACGCTGCGCTCCTGGATSGCRCGCAGCAGCTTGGACTGCATSGCCAGCGGCAGGTCGCCGATTTCGTCGAGGAACAATGTGCCCCCGCGTGCGGCCTGGAAGTAGCCGTCACGGTCTTGCGACGCGCCGGTGTAGGAGCCCTTGCGGGCACCAAAAAATTCAGCTTCCAGCAGGTTCTCGGGGATGGCCCCGCAGTTCACGGCGACCAGGGGCCCGTCAGCACGCTGGCTGCTGGCATGCAGGGCTTGGGCCACCAGCTCCTTGCCCGTGCCCGACTCGCCATGGATCAGCACCGGCGCCATGCCACGCGATACCTTGGCCACGCGCTGCTTGACGTTGCGGATGGCGTCGGACTCGCCCACGAGGCGATCCAGGGCGGCGTTGGCATTGCCGAATTCGCCGGTCGCCGCAGCTGCATTGGTAGACCGGCTGGAGCCGTTGCTGCGTGCTGCACGCGGAGGTGGAACCCCACCCGTGCCCTGGATGGCTGAGGCCACCACCGAGCGGAACTGCTTGAGGTCCACGGGCTTGGTGAGGTAGTCGAAGGCCCCTGCGCGCAGCGCCTCGACCGCGTTCTCKGCCGAGCCGTAGGCSGTCATGACCACGCAGCGTTCGCGCCGTTGCTGGTCGCGCAGATCCTGCAGCAGCTCCATGCCAAACCCGTCGGGCAACCGCATATCGGTAATCACGGCGTCAAAGCGGTGGGCCTTGAGTTGATCACGCGCCTCCTGGACGCTCGACGCGGTCTCGACCCGGTACCCCTCGCGCAGCAGGGTGAGCTCGTACAGGGTGCGCAGATCGGGTTCGTCGTCAACGACAAGGATGGAGGCGGCAGGGGCGTTCATGGAGGCGGCAGTCAGACCACTATGGTGTCAAACAAGGTGGCATTGTCGGCGGGGCGGGTCGTGCGGCGGAAGCCCACAGTAAAGGCGTTGCCTCCGATGTCACCGCGTGCGGTGTGGCGGTTCAGGCGCTGGTAGCTGATGGAGGCGCCATGGCGCTGGCACAGCTCCCGGCAAATATAGAGGCCCAGACCACTGGAGCGGCTCTCCGACGAGAAGAAGGGCTCGAACAAATGCCGCTCCACGGATTTGTCCATCGGGGCACCGTCGCTCCACACCTGCAGGCTGACCTGGCCAGCGTGCGTGTTGCGCGTGGTCACTGACAGTGAGTCGGGCTCCGGGCCCATGTAGCGCAGGGCGTTGTCCAGCAGGTTGACGAGCACCCGACGCAGGTGCTCGGCGTCAAACTCCACCTGGGTGGCGCCCGTGTCCAGCGACACCAGGGCGCGCCGCCGGGCGGGGTCCTGGGCCTGCCAGTCGTTCCAGATCTGGGCGACTGTCTCGTCCAGCGCCACGGTCGAGGCAGGGGCATGGCTGATCTGGTGCTGTACGCGGGCAATGTCCAGCACCTCTTCGGCGATGCGGGCCAGGCGGTCGGCGTTTTGCTGCACCATGTGCGCCAGCCGTTTTTGTGCGGGGTCGTGCAGGTCTTCTTCCAGCAGGGCATTGGCCTGCACGATGGCCGCCAGCGGGTTGCGGATCTCATGGGCCACTGCGGCGGACATGCGGCCCATGGCCGCGAGTTTTTCGGTGCGCAGCCGCGCTTCCATTTCCCGCAGGTCGTGCAGGAACATCACGCACAGCCGCTCGGAGCGCGTTTGCAAGGCCGCGTTGCGAGTGGATGTGAGCCAGGTGCGCACATGCAGACCGGTGGGGCTCTGGCCTTCGTGTAGGAGATCGACGTCGGCTGTCTGGGGTTGTTCGTGCCGGAAGGTGCGCCGCGCCAGGATCACCAARGGGTGCCACGGAGCCGTGGATGTGAGGGCAAACGGCAACTCGGTCAGCGCCATGCCGCCCAGCAGCTGCAGCCCTGCGGGGTTGGCAATGCGCACCACGTCGGTCTCGTCTACCACCAGCACCCCGTCGGTCAGGTTCTGGATGACCAGTGCACTGACCTGCGTTTGCACGCGCGCTGCGATCTGGCTTTGTTGTGCCACTTCCTGTTCGCGCGCCAGGCGGGTGGCCAGCTGGTGCACCAGATAGCTCACGATGAAGTAGCCCGTGCCGGTCAGTGCGCTTTGCAGGTAGCGCTGCCCTTCGTCTCCCGTGCTGTACTGTCCCACCCACCAGGCCCAGCCCAGCAGCAGCAGCGTGACGGCGGCCGTGGTGCCCAGGGCCAGGGTCAGCGTGCCCATGACCGCTGCGATCAGGATGGGCAGGCCGAACAGGGGCGTGTAGTTCATGGTGCCCGCATGCAGCAACTGCAGCGCAGTGATCGCCGCCAGGTCCACGCCAATGGAAGGCAGCCATTGCGGGCCGGCGCTGGGCGACGGGGGGGCTTTGCGCGACAGCACCCGCAGTACCACGGTGGCTACGAGGTAGGCCACGCAGACCGCGAGCACAGAAGGCGCCGCCGCTTGGTTGATCAGCTGCCCGGCCCCCTGCAGCACCAAAAGTGCCAGGGCTACCATCACGCGGCCCGTCAGAAAACCGAGCCACAGCCGTGCGAAGGGGGCTTCTGCGGAAGGTGGCAGTGGGCCTGCGGGCGCTGCTTGCATGGTCACAACGGGAAGGCGCCGCTCAGGCCGGGCCCAGGCGCCGGTGCTCGGCGCTGCAATAGGCCTGGCTGCCCAGCATCAGGGCTTCGGCCTGCGGGACGTGCACGCCGCAGTGCGCGCAGGCCAGCATGTCTTGCGGCAGGGCCGGCGGGGTGGGGCGCGCCTTGGGCACTGCGGCATCAGGAGCACGGCGACTGCGCCAGATACCCACCGCCACCGCGATGACGACCAACAAGACCAGGTATTTCATGTGCTGCGGCCCAGAACAACTTCCAATACAAACCGCGAGCCCACATAGGCCAGCAGCAGCAGGGCCGAGCCCGCATACAACACACGCACCGCATTGCGGCCCCGCCAGCCAAACCGCGCGCGGCCCAGCAGCAGGGTGGCGAAGGTCAGCCACGAGAGCATCGAGAACACGGCCTTGTGGTCCCACCGCCAGGCCCGGCCATACAGCGTCTCGCCAAACAGCCACCCGGCCATCAAGGTGGCGGTGAGCAGGACAAACCCTGCCGTCACGAACCGGAAGGTCAGCCGCTCCAGCGTGAGCAGCGGGATGCCGCTGTGCGGGTCTTCGGCCTGCCGGATGTGGCGTTCGGCGCGTGTCATGAGCCAGGCGTGCACGACGGCGGCTGCAAACAGCCCATAACACGCAATGCCCAAGGCCAGGTGCAAGGGCAGCCAGGCCGATGCAGCCACGTGCAGGGGCTGCCCCGGGAACAACATGGCCAGCACAATGGCCGCCGCGCCCAGGCCTGCCAGCACCCAGCGCGACTGCATTTGCGGAAACAACTGCCGCTCCACGGCATACACCGTGAGCACCAGCCATGCAGTCATCGACAGCGCGGGCGCAAAACCGAACCGGGGCGCTTCGCCCCACAGGCCCCACACCAGCACGGCGCCATGCAGCAACCACGCCACCAGCAGTGCATTGCGCGCCGCTGCCGCCCCCAGGCGGGAGGCTGCGGCGGCAGGCACGGCATAAGCCACGGCAGCGGCCAGGGCCAGCAGCCAACTGACCGGAGAGCTACTCGTTAAAATCATGGGCACAGTTTAGCCTTTCGCCCACCGCCAGCGCCCTGGCGGGGCCGCGCGCACAACGCCGTTGTTGACGGCGCGCAGCCAATACCGGAAACACCCCTATGGCCTCCGCCCTTACCGACAAACTCACGCGCCTCGTCAAGGAGATGCGTGGCCAGGCCCGCATCACCGAGTCCAATGTCACGGACATGCTGCGCGAAGTGCGCATGGCSCTGCTCGAAGCCGACGTGGCSCTGCCCGTGGTGCGCGAYTTCRTCGCCCGCGTSAAGGAAAAGKCSCTSGGCCAGGARGTGCTGGGMTCGCTCAAGCCSGGSCAGRCGCTGGTSRGCATCGTCAACCGCGARCTSGCCGCCACCATGGGCGAGGGCGTGKCCGACATCAACCTGGCSGCSCAGCCGCCKGCCGTGATCCTSATGGCSGGCCTGCAGGGCGCGGGCAAGACCACCACYACSGCCAAGCTGGCCAAGCACCTGATYGARAAGCGCAAGAAGAARGTGCTSACSGTSTCCGGCGACGTSTACCGCCCGGCCGCCATCGAGCAGCTCAAGACSGTGACCAAGCAGGCCGGYGCCGAATGGTTTCCCAGCACGCCCGACCAGAAGCCGCTYGACATTGTCCACGCCGCACTCGACTACGCCAAGAAGCACTACTTTGACGTGCTGCTGGTCGACACGGCCGGTCGCCTGGCCATCGACGAAGCCTTGATGAAGGAAATCAAGGACCTGCACGCCGCGCTGAACCCGGTTGAAACCTTGTTCGTGGTCGATGCCATGCAGGGCCAGGACGCCATCAACACGGCCAAGGCCTTCAAGGARGCGCTGCCCCTCACCGGCATCGTGCTTACCAAGCTGGACGGCGACTCGCGCGGCGGTGCCGCGCTGTCCGTGCGCCAGATCACAGGGGCTCCGATCAAGTTTGCCGGTGTCTCGGAGAAGATCGACGGCCTSGAAGTGTTCGACGCCGAGCGCCATGCGGGCCGCATCCTSGGCATGGGCGACATCGTSGCGCTGGTSGAGCAGGTCACSGCCGGGGTGGACATAGAGGCCGCACAAAAGCTGGCGGCCAAGGTCAAGAGCGGYGMSGGSTTCGACCTGAACGACTTYCTCKSKCAGATSCAGCAGATGAAGCAGATGGGCGGGCTGTCGAGCCTGATGGACAAGCTGCCCTCTCAGCTCACCGCCAAGGCGGGTTCGCTGGACATGGACAAGGCCGAAAAAGACATCAAGCGCAAGGAAGGCATCATCCAGAGCATGACGCCCCTGGAGCGCCGCAAGCCCGAACTCATCAAGGCCACGCGCAAGAAGCGCATCGCCAACGGGGCGGGTGTGCATGTGCAGGAAGTCAACCGCCTGCTCAAGGAGTTTGAGCAGATGCAGGGCATGATGAAAAAGATGAAGGGCGGCGGCCTGATGAAGATGATGAAGAAGATGGGCGGCATGAAGGGCATGGGCGGCGGAGGCATGCCCAAGATGCCTTTCTGAAGGGTTTTCAAGCCTTTTTGGCACCAGGCGCTACAAGCATATGCCTGGAGTGCTATGAAAATATGAGTGAATAAAAAAGCCGACATGCGTCGGCTTTTTTTGTGGGTCGGTGGATGGTGGCTCTGCGCGGTGCCTCAGGCTGCTTGCAACGCCACGGGCCGTGCCAGCCGGCTGGCGTGCAACCAGGCACGGCGCAGTACTGGAGGGGACCACGACTCCTCGGGAATCAGCAGCAGTCGCTGCGCACGCAGCGCCCGGCCCAGTGCGATCTGGCTGGTCCACACCGCCAGCGGAATCGCCAGCGCCAGCGGCAGGCCCACGGGCATCAGCCACAACAGCGCGCTGCTGTCGATCAGCGCCACGCCCGCAGCCAGCAGGGCGATCACCGCGCTCATGGGAGCGAGCTGGCGCACGGCGTGGCGCCAGGGCACGGCATGGGCTTCGCGCGGAGGCGACTTCCACTCCAACTTCAGGCCAGTCAACGCGATCAACACAAACAACGAATGCGCCAGCATGCGCACCGGCGCCTGCAGGATGGCCATGACGCTCTCCAGCACGGCGCTCTTGAGCAGGCTGAAAGCGCCGCCGTACTGCTTTTGCTCGCGGCGCATGAACACTGCGGCCACGCCCAGGATGCGCGGCAAGAACAGCAGGCACAAGGTCCAGACCCACAGGGCGAGCAGCTCGGCGGGCAGGATGTGCCAGTCCGCTACCAGCTTGGCGCCCGACAGCCACAGCGCCGTACCGAGAGTCATGAAGGCCAGCCACAGCGGCGCCGACAGATAGGCCATGGCACCGGTGACGAACATGGACCGGTGCACCGCGTGGATGCCGGGCTCGGCCATCAGGCGCGCGTTCTGCAGGTTGCCCTGGCACCAGCGGCGGTCGCGCTGCAGCTCGGCCAGCAGGTCAGGCGGCTGTTGCTCATAGCTACCGATCAGGTCGCCCACCAGCCACACGTGGTAGCCCGCGCGGCGCATSAGGGCRGCTTCCACAAAGTCGTGCGACATGATGCCGCCAGCCAGGCCCCCCTTGCCGGGGATGGGCRCCAGCGCGCAGTGCTGCATGAACGGTGCCACGCGGATGATGGCGTTGTGGCCCCAGTAGTGCGATTCGCCCAGCTGCCAGTACTGCATGCCCAAAGTGAACAGACGACCCGTGACGCGCGAGGCAAACTGCTGCGCGCGGGCGTGCAGCGTCACATGGCCGATGGCCTGCGTAGCGGTCTGGATGATGCCGGCSGTSGGGTTGGCTTCCATCAGCTTGRCCATSGAGRYSAKGCAGTCGCCGCTCATCACRSWGTCGGCGTCSAGCACSACCATGTAGCGGTAGTCCTTGCCCCAGCGGCGGCAGAAGTCGGCCACGTTGCCSGCCTTGCGGTGGGTGCGGCGKGTGCGCAGGCGGTAGTACACCTGCACCTGGGGTTGCTGGCTGTGCTGCGCCAGGGCGCTGCGCAGCTCTTCCCAGGCGGCGCGCTCGGCGCGGGCAATGGCAGGGTCGTTGCTGTCGGAGAGCACAAACACATCGAACGTGGTGCCGTGGCCGGTGGCGGCCACCGACTCGCAGGTGGCGCGCAGCCCGGCAAACACGGTGGCCACGTCTTCGTTGCAGATCGGCATGATGATGGCAGTGCGGGCGTCGGAAGCCAGCGCGTGATCTGCCACGCTGCGTGCCGACAACGCATGCCGGTCGCCGCGCAACATCACCCAAAAGCCCATGAGCCCGGTCAAAAAGCCGGTCACCACCCAGGCGGACAGCAGCGCAAACAACGCAATCTGGCCGTAGCCCAGCCACGCGTTTTCATAGTCGGGCTGCACGCTGGCAAACAGGGTGCTGGCCAGTGCGGTGGCCAGCACGGTGAGCAGCGCAAACGTCCAGCGGCGGCGCTGCGCTGCGCCCTGCCAGGCGGCGGTGGATTCAGCGGGGGCTTGTACCGCCGTGGCCGGTGCGGGTTGTTGGGATGTACGGCCCGTCAGGCGCAGCAGCACGGCAGTGCCCATGCTGTTCCAAAAGCCGCGCCAGGGCAGGGGCACCATGGAGCCGCGGTGCAGGGGCGGTGCCGTCACCGCATTGGGGTGGCGCTCTTCGCGCAACGTGCTGCGTCGGCTGGGGGTTGGCCGGGGGTAGGCCACACCGCGCCGCGCGACCACGGCCGGGCCTGTGGATGCGTGGGTGCCGTGGGGGTCATGAGGGCTTACTCGGGAAGACTGATGTGCGTCCATGTTTCACTCACAGCGTGGTTATCGTGTTGGAGAAAAGCGCGCAGCTCTACCGGCCGGTCGGCCTGCAGGCGCTGGATGCGAAAGGTCATGCGCCACCCGCCGGTGGCGGGGTTGCGGTAGGCAATGTTTTCCAGCACCTTGCCGTTGGCATCGCTGGTCACTACGGCCTTCACACTGGCTTCGGCAGGCAGGGCCCTGAGGGCAGGGCCCTCGAAATCGACCACGTACTGCACCTGCTGGCGCAGTTCCTGGGCCGACAACTTGGTGTAGCCCATGCCGCGGCGCGATTGGGTGGCCCAGGCGCTGGGTGGGCGCTGCTGCTCATCGCCCTGCCAGCTCAGTTCATAGGCAAATTCCAGCGGCTGGCCGGGGGCTGGCATCTGGGCGGGCACCCAATACGCGACGACGTTGTCGTGGGTTTCGTCCGGGGTGTTCAGCTGCACCAGCTCCACGCGGCCGGCCCCCCAGTCATGCAGCGGGCGCACCCAGGCGCTGGGGCGGCGTTCGTAGCGGGCTTCCACATCCTCGTAGCTGCTCCACTGGCGGTCGCGCTGCATCAGTCCAAAGCCCTTGGGGTTCCTGGTGGCGAACGAGGTGACCAGCGTTTGCCGGGGGTTCTGCAGCGGGCGCCACAGCCATTCGCCTTCGCCCGTAGCCACCATGAGTCCGTCGGAGTCATGCACTTCGGGGCGGAAGTCTTCCTTGCGTGGCTGGTTCTCGCCGAAGAAGAACATGCTGGTCAGCGGCGCAACGCCCAGTGTGGCGATGGATGGGTTGCCGGAGGCGGCGCGCACAAAAATGCGGCTGCGCACCGTGGTGGTGGTCTGCGCGCCGGGCTGGATGTCGAAACGGTAGGCGCCCGTGGCGCGTGGCGAGTCGAGCAGTGCGTACACCGTGACCTGGGTGGACAGCGGGTCGGGCCGCACCAGCCAGAACTCGGTGAAGCGGGGGAACTCCTCGCCCCGGCCGCCCACGGTGTCGATGGCCAGCCCGCGCGCCGACAGGCCGTACTGCTGGCCTTTGCCCAGAGCGCGGAAGTAGCTGGCGCCCTGGAAGACCACCAGCTCGTCCTTGTAGGCACTGGAGTTCAGGTGGTTGTGCAGCCGAAAGCCTGCAAAGCCCAGGTCGCCCCAAGCCTCGGGCCGCAGCTGGTTCTTGCCGTAGTCAAAGTCCGCGCGGCTGTAGGGGATGTGGCGCACGCCCTGCGGCGTCACCTCGTTGATCAGTACCGGCTCTTTCTGGTACAGCCCCAGATGGAAGAACATGGCCTCGTAGGGCAGCTTGTCGGCCCGCCACAGGGCGCGATCGGGGCGCCAGCGGATGTCGCGCACCTGGTCGTAGTTGAGCTGTGCGAGGTCGGCCGGGAGCTTGTCGCTCACGGGTCGGTAGGGTTGGCTGGCGCGGTCGCGGGCGAGGCGGGTCACGCTCTCGAAGTCAAAGCCCTGTGCGTGCGCGCCCCCGGCCATCAGGGCGGTGGCCAGGGCTATTGCGGGCCCTGCGCGCCTGCCGATCTGGCGAAAAAAGGAGGGAAAAACTGCGTGCATGGCAGGCATAGGGCAAACCCTGTGCCAGCTGCGAAAAAGGCTTTGAAATCAATGGTTTGGAGAGGGCTCTGCGTGTAAGCAGTTGTGCAATGGCCTGTGGGCGCCGGTCAGTCCCCGCTTTTTGTCGCCGGATGGCGACAAGGGGTGGGTGCTTTGATCAAAATACCCTGTAAATCAATGACTTACTCGTGTCGCTCATCCACGACATCGTCCGCATCGCCTGCATCCTGCTTGAACTGTCCAGGCGTCAGCGCGTGCTTTTGCAGCAGGCGGTAGAACTCGGTGCGGTTGCGTTGCGCCAGCCGCGCCGCATCGGCCACGTTGCCGTCGGTCATCTTGAGCAGGCCCACCAGGTACTCGCGCTCGAAACGCTGGCGGGCTTCGGCAAAGCTCAGCACCTGGGTGGACGGGGTGCGCAGCGCGCGCTGCACCAGTGTCAGCGGCACCAGGGGGGTGGTGGACAGGGCGCACACCTGCTCGACCACGTTGTAGAGCTGGCGCACGTTGCCTGGCCAGGCGGCGGTGGTCAGTGCCTTGAGCGCCTCAGGCGCAAAGCCGGACAGGCGCTTGTCGTATTTGCGGGACAGGCGGTCCAGAAAGTGATTGGCCAGCAGCGCAATGTCCTCGCGCCGCTCGGCCAGGGTGGGCAGCACCAGCGACACCACGTTCAGCCGGTAATACAGGTCCTCGCGGAACTGCGCGCTCGCCATGGCGGCCTCCAGGTCCCGGTGCGTGGCCGAGATGATGCGCACGTCGATGGGCGTGGCCTGGCTGGCGCCCACGGGGCGCACGGCGCGCTCCTGCAACACCCGCAGCAGCTTGACCTGCAGGGCCGGGGGCATGTCGCCAATCTCGTCCAGCAGCAGGGTGCCGCCATCCGCCGCCTGGAACAGCCCCTTGTGGTTGCTCACCGCATCGGTGAAGGCGCCTTTGACGTGGCCGAATAGCTCGGACTCCAGCAGCGCCTCGGGGATGGCGCCACAGTTGACGGCCACAAACGGGCGGGCCGCACGCGGGCTGGCACGGTGGATGGCGCGCGCCAGCAACTCCTTGCCCGAGCCGCTGTCGCCGCGCAGCAGCACGCTGGCGTCGGACTGAGCGACCATGTATGCCTCGGACAACAGGTCCGTCATGCGGTGCGACCGGCTCACGATCTCGGTCCGCCAGTCCTCGTCGGCATGCGGCTGCGCAACGGCAGGGGCGCTGAGCGCCAGCGCCTGCGCAATCTTCTCCAGCAGCTCCTTGCCGTCGTAGGGCTTGGTGAGGTAGGTGAACACCCCGCGCGACGTGGCCTCCACCGCATCGGGAATGGTGCCGTGTGCGGTCAGCAGGATCACGGGCAGTGAGGGGTGGCGGGCGCGCACTTCGTCAAACAGGGCCAGGCCGTCGCGCCCCGGCAGGCGCACATCGCTCAGCACGAGCTGCGGGCGGGCAATGTCCAGCTGCGCCAGTGCCGCTTCGGCCGAGCCCACGGCCACCACGTCGTGCCCGGCGGCTTTCAGGCGCAGCGACAGCAGCCGCAGCATGTCTGCGTCGTCGTCCACCACCAGGATGCGGGCAGGTGGGGCGGCGCGGGTGGGGGCGGAAGAGGGCATGGCGGGTAGGTCGGTCAGGGGGCGGGCCGTGGCGCCGCGCCATTGCTCGCTGCTGGCGCGGCGGGGGCTGAGAGTGATGGTGCTGGGCGCGTGCTCAGGCTGCGCTCGATGGCGCGCACGGCCTCCAGGCGTTCGCTGAGCTGGTCATTGCGGCGTTGGCTGTCGCGCAGCTGCTGGGCCTGGCGGTCGAGCTGATCCTCCAGCCGGCGTTGTTGCAGCAGCCGGGCCTCCAGCAGCCGGGCCAGCGGGTGCAAGGGTTGCGCTGCAGCGCCGGTGTTGCCCAGCACGCGCTGCACCAGGCCCAGCGCACGGGCGGTGTCCACGGCCTGGCGCGTTTGTGCCAGGGCCGTGGCCAATAGCAACGGCGTATCGGCAGTGGCGTCCTCCGCTTCGCTCAGTCGGGCAATTTCCCTGGCGAGTTCGGCCGGGGGCAGCTTGAGCACACGGTCTGTCTGGGCCAGTAGCAGGGCAATGGGGGCGTTGCTATCGGTCTCCGTACCGCGTGCTTCGGTGGCGCCGACTTCGATCGCCGGGGCTACAGGCACGGCAATGATCATGGCCACCGGAGGTGGCTTGGAGGGGGCAGGCGGGGGCGCGGTGGTGGCGCAACCTGCCAGCACGGCGCCCAGGGCAAGCAGCGGCCATCGCAGCGCGTGGGAGGACAGGGGAGGAGTGCTAGGCGGCATGGGGAAGTTCGATGCGAAAGAAGGAGTGTGCGCCTTCGTCCACCAGGCGCACGCTGCCGCCATGGGCCTGCACATATTCCTGCACGATGGACAACCCGATGCCGGTGCCGCGCACGGCATCGTCCGGTTGGCGAACACCCCGGTAAAAGGGTTCAAACACGCGGTCGCGGTCCACCCGGTCGACGCCGGGCCCCTGGTCAAAGACGTCCAGACGCACCTGGCCGGGAGGTTGCGAGAGCACCAGCCGTACCGTGCCCTGGGGAGGTGAAAAGCGAATGGCGTTGGACAGCAGATTGCTGACGGCGGAGGTGATCTTGTCGGCGTCAACGGGCATGCGCACGGGCGGCCCCTCTACCCGCACGGTCAGGCCCTTGGCCTGCCACTGCAGCCGCTGTGTCTCGACCTGGGCCTCCAGCAGGGCCAGCAGATCGGTGTCGCGCCGCTGCAGTTGCCGTGCCTCGAAGGCGGCGGCGTTGAAGCGCAGCAGGGCCTCGATCTCGCCCTGCAGCTGCAGCGTGTTGTGGTGCAGGATCTGCGCGACCTCGCGCTGGCCGGCGGTGAGTTCGCCCGTCACGCCGTCCTGCAGCAGCGCCACGCCCTCGCGCAGCGCGGCCAGAGGGGTCTTGAGTTCGTGGGAGACATGGCGCAGGAACCGCGCCTTGTCGGCATCCAGCTCCAGCAGTCGCAGCCGCAGCCATTCCAGCCGCTGGCCCAGCCGGCGCACGTCGTCCGGGCCGGAGATCAGCACCGGCTCGTCCAGCTGGTTTTCACCCAGCTGCCGGATGGCGCCTTCAAGCCGCTTGAACGGTCGCGCCAGCCAGATGCCCAGAGACAGTGCCAGCACCAACGCCAGCACAATGGCGCCCACTACCTGGTGCGTCACGTTGCGGCGGCTGCTCTCCACCTGGTCCTGCAGCGCCTGGTTGCGTTGGGTGTTGATGTCCTGCACCGACTGCACAATGGTGCCGTGCAGGGTTTCCAGGGCCATGAATTCCTCGGCGACCAGACGTTCATTGTCGAGCGCACGGTCTGGCGGTGCGTCCAGCAGGGTTTTGACGGCCTCCAGGTGGGTGCGCCACGCCTGCGTCTGCGCGGTCGGCAACCCTGCGGCCTGCAGGTGGTCCACTACGGTGAGCGCATCGACCGCCATGTCGTCGAAGCTGCGGCGCAGCGGCGCATCGCGCAGCACCAGGGACTGTCGCGCAGCACGTTCCAGGGCTTGCCCGCGCTGGTTCAGGCCTTGTGCGGCCGTGGCCAGTGCAGTGGCCTCGGCCGTGCCATGGCGGCTGAGCACCATGAGCTGCTCCAACGTGTGCAAGGCCCTCAGTGAGCTGACCCCCAGCAAGCCTGCAATCAGCACGAATGCCAGCAGCAACAGTTGCTGGAAAGAGAGGCCATGCAGCAGGCCTTCGGTGGGTGGCGTTGCCGTGGGTGGGGGGCTCTGGGTGGGCATTGCAGCCAGGTGGGTCGGCGTGCGCGGCGTCTGTGCCTGCGCGTCAACCGGCCAGTGCGGCGGTTTCGTGCGTCAGCACCTCGCCGCGCAAGGTATAGGCCTTGGCCTCGGTGATGGTCACATCCACCATCTGACCCACCAGGCGGGGCTGGCCTACAAAGTTGACCACGCGGTTGCACTCGGTGCGGCCCATCAGTTCGGTGGCGTCGCGCTTGGAGGCACCTTCCACCAGTATGCGTTGTACCGTGCCCACGCGGCTTTCGCTGATGGACTTGATGTTGGCGTTGATGACGCCCTGCAGGTGCTGCAGGCGGCGCAGCTTCACGTCGTGCGGCGTGTCGTCGTGCAGGCCTGCTGCGGGGGTGCCGGGGCGGGGGCTGAAGATGAAGCTGAAGCTGTTGTCAAAGTGGATATCGTCGATGAGCTTCATCATCTTGTTGAAGTCGTCTTCCGTCTCGCCGGGGAAGCCTACGATGAAGTCGCTGCTCATGGCCAGGTCGGGGCGGATGGCGCGCAGCTTGCGCACCGTGCTCTTGTATTCCATGGCGGTGTAGCCGCGTTTCATGGCCATCAGGATGCGGTCGCTGCCGTGCTGCACGGGCAGGTGCAGGTGGCTGGCCAGCTTGGGCAGCTTGGCATAGGCCTCGATCAGCCGGGGTGTGAATTCGTTGGGGTGGCTGGTGGTGTAGCGGATGCGCTCAATGCCAGGGATGTCCGACACGTATTCGAGCAGCAGCGCAAAGTCGGCAATCTCTGCCGTGCCACCCATCTTGCCCAGGTAGGCATTCACGTTCTGGCCCAGCAGGGTGATTTCCTTCACGCCCTGGTCGGCCAGGCCCGCCACTTCGACCAGCACGTCGTCGAATGGGCGGCTCACCTCTTCGCCACGGGTGTAGGGCACCACGCAGTAGCTGCAATATTTGCTGCAGCCTTCCATGATCGACACAAAGGCCGACGCGCCTTCCACCCGCGCGGGTGGCAGGTGGTCGAACTTCTCGATTTCGGGAAAGCTGATGTCCACCTGGGGCTTGTCCAGCCGTTCACGCTGGTTGAGCATCTCGGGCAGGCGGTGCAGSGTCTGSGGGCCGAACACSAYGTCSACGTAGGGSGCGCGCKYGATGATSKCSGCGCCCTCCTGGCTSGCCACRCASCCGCCCACGCCGATCTTCACGCCSYGSGCCTTCAGGTGCTTSAYGCGGCCSAGGTCGCTGAAMACCTTYTCYTGCGCCTTCTCACGCACCGAGCAGGTGTTGAAGAGGATGAGGTCGGCTTCGTCCACGTTCTGCGTAGGCTCGTAGCCTTGGGCGGCGTTCAGCACGTCGGCCATCTTGTCCGAGTCGTACTCGTTCATCTGGCAGCCGAAGGTTTTGATAAAGACTTTTTTGGCCATGGCAATTTCGCAAAAGAGCAAGCAAACACCGCGCCCGGCAAGGTGCGGAGACTATGAATGTCACAACGGCGCGGTGGCTGTGCGGCCGCACCGGAAAGGAGTTACTTCAGAGCGGCGCCCGAGCCGGTCGTGATGTTGGTGACGATGGCGTCGCTGCCCTTGCGGGGCTGTGCGGCCTCGCTTTCGGTCAGGATCCATGCGGAATGCAGCATGCCGGTGCTGTTCTCCAGCACGTAGTTGACCTTGAAGGTCTGGCCCAGCACCGTGTGTGCCATGACCAAGGTGTTCTGGGGGCTGAACAGCCGCATGCCGGGGGCCATGCGGATGGTCTTGCCATTGAGTGTGGCTTCGGATGCGGTGTTGATGCTCAGCGTGCCCCGCAGTGCGGCTTCGGGGAAGGGGCGTGAGAGGCCCAGGCCTGGCTGGACTTGAGCCGAGGCCGGTGCCACGGCGCAGAGGGCCGCACAGGTCACCACGGCCATCCATGCGGCATGGAAAAAGCGGGGCCCCCGCTGGGCGGGGTAGCGGCTGGAAGAGGGTGTGGTGCAGCGGTTCATGGTTTACATCCAGGGGCTGAAGGCACAATTTTAGAAGGGGTTGCCAGCGTGGCATATCCCTCTGACAAGTCAAGCGGCTCTGTGCTTCGATGGGCACAGGAACAGGTTCTGAGGCTCGCCTGAAAGAAAAAACCCACAGTGGGTTGCCGCACTGTGGGTTTTTGTATTTGGTGGTCGTAGGTGGACTTGAACCACCGACATCAGCATTATGAATGCTGCGCTCTAACCAACTGAGCTATACGACCGGAAACCAGAATTATAGAACAAAAATTATTGGTGTGTGAAGTTTGCGGCGCGTTTGTTCATGAAGGCGTCCATGCCTTCTTTTTGGTCCTGCGTCGCAAACAGCGCGTGGAACAGGCGACGCTCAAACATCACGCCATCGGCGAGCGTGCCCTCGAAGGCGCGGTTGACCGATTCCTTGGCTGCCATGACAGCGATCTGCGAGAAGCCGGCAATCATGATGGCGGCGCCCAGTGCTTCGTCCATGAGCTTGTCGTAAGCCACCACGCGGCTGACCAGTCCGGCGCGCTCGGCTTCGGTCGCGTCCATCATGCGGCCTGTCAATGCCATGTCCATGGCCTTGGACTTGCCCACGGCGCGGGGCAGGCGCTGCGTGCCACCGGCACCAGGGATCACGCCCAGCTTGATYTCGGGCTGRCCGAAYTTGGCRTTGTCGGCSGCRATGATGAAGTCGCACATCATSGCCAGYTCGCAGCCGCCGCCCARTGCAAAGCCGCTSACGGCSGCGATSACGGGCTTGCGRATSGAGCGGATGGTCTCCCAGTTGCGSGTGATGTAGTCGCCCTTGTAGGTGTCAGCGAAGCTGTATTTGGCCATGGCGCCAATGTCCGCGCCCGCCGCAAAAGCCTTTTCGCTGCCGGTGATGATCATGCAGCCGATTTTCTCGTCAGCGTCGAACGCCTTGAGGGCAGCGCCCAGTTCATTCATGAGTTGGTCGTTCAGCGCGTTAAGCTGTTTGGGCCGGTTGAGGGTGATGATGCCGACCTTGTCCGCTTCAATGCGCACCTCGATGGTCTCGTAAGCCATGAAATCTCCTGGGGGTTATGGTTGGTTATGAAAGCTGCAGCAATATACCCAAGGCAGTGGGGCTTTGCTGCCGTCAGGCCAGCCAGCGTCCCGCTGCAGCGGCGTCTGTCACCGTCAGGCTGATGGTGTCTGGCGCCATGGATGTGGCGGTCGCGTTGCGCCGGCCCTTGGCAGGGGCTCCAGCTGCCTGGACCGGTGGTATCTCCAAGGACAGGCGCTGGAGTCGCCCGTCGCGGGCCACCAGTGCCTGCAGGGTGGTGTGGGTGCCCGCGTAGAACGTGACGTCGTCGAGCTTGCTGATGCGCCAGCCCTGGCCCTGCACTTCCACGCCCAGCCACTCGTCGCCTGCAGACATTCCTGCCTTCTCTGCGGCTCCGCCACGCAGCACGGTCTTGATCTGCACACTGTGGTTCTCGGCCACACGCAGGCCCAGGCGCTGGGCCAGCTGCGGCCGGTCGGCCTTGAGCGCCACGCCGTGGGCGGCCAGCAGCTCCTCCAGGGGTAGATCGGCTGTGCTGCGCACCCAGTGCGCCAGTTCCTTGTCGAATGGGCGGCCGGCCAGGTCGTGGAGCACGGCGCGCAGATCCGCTTCGGTCATTGGGCCGCCCGCGCAGCGCTCCCATAGTGCGCGCATCACATCGTCCAGCGTGGCTTTGCCCTCGCGCCGCAGGGCCAGGTCCAGGCACAGSGCCACCAGMGMGCCCTTGGTGTAGTAGCTGACGGTGGTGTTGGGTGTGTTCTCGTCCTGTCGGTAGTACTTCACCCACGCGTCAAAACTGGCCTGGGCCACGGTTTGTACCGACCGGCCGGGTGTTTGCAGCACCTGGTTGATGGTTTTGGTGATGAGCTTGAGGTAGGTTGCGTCGTCGAGCAGCCCGGCGCGGCGCAGCAGCARGTCGTCGTAGTAGCTSGTGAAGCCCTCGAAGAACCACAGCAACTCGGTGTAGTTCTCTCGCGCATAGTCGTAGCTAGTGAACTCGGCAGGCCGCAGGCGTTTGACGTTCCAGGTGTGAAAGTATTCGTGGCTGATGAGGCCCAGCAGTGTGGTGTAGCCCTCACTGGCTCGCACATCGCCCTGGCGGGGCAGGTCACGCCGCCCGCAGATCAGCGCCGTGGAGTTGCGGTGTTCCAGTCCCCCATAACCATCTCCCACGGCGTTGAGCATGAAGACGTAGCTTTTGAATGGCGCCTTGCCTTCGCGGTGCCAGAAACGGATGGCGGTTTCACAAATTTTCTGCGTGTCGGCCAGCAGGCGCTTGCCATCGAACGACGGAGCCGCACCTGCCACCACAAACTGGTGGGCAATGCCGCAGGCCTTGAAGCGCCCCACCCAGAAGTTACCCAACTCCACCGGGCAATCGACCAGTTCATCGTAGTCGGCCGCCGCGTACAGGCCAAACCCTTGCTTGTCGGCATCCAGGGGCCTTAGACCGGTGGCAGCAGCCCAGGTCGCCGTGGCCGCCGTGCGTGCCAGTTCCAGTGTGTGGGGCTGTTTCTCCTGGTCATGCACGCGCAGGCACAGACTGGTGCCGTTGAAAAAGCCGCGCGAGGTGTCCAGCCAGGCGGTGCGTACGGAGCTGTCGTAGGCGCACACCTGATAGGTCAGCACCAGGGGCTTGCGCTCCGTGCATTGCACTTGCCAGCGGTGCTTGTCCAGCTGGGCCGGTTGCAAAGCGCGTTGGCCTTGCCGAGCCGTTAGAACCTGCAGATTCTTGGAGAACTCCCGCACCAGGTAGCTGCCTGGAATCCAGACCGGCAGAGACAGCTCTTGCGATGCCGCGGGCCGCTGCACCGTCAGCGTCACAGTGAACAGATGTGCGTGCAGGTCTGTGGGTTCGACGCGGTAGTGAATGTCTGCAGCAGAGGCTTGGCGTGAGAGGGGCATGGCGTGTGCGACACAAGGGCCGCGCGGGGTCGTCGGTCAGGGGCGTTCAGCGGCTATCAATTGGCGGAGGGTGCATCGCTGGCGGCCTCGGCCAGGCGCTTTTCCACTTCCTGGGCACCTATGGCGCCAGGCACGCGGGTTCCATTGGCAAAAATCAGGGTGGGGGTGCCGGTGATCTTGTACTTCTTGCCAAAGGCCAGGTTGCGCTGCAGCGCGCTGGTGTCACAGCTAGCCGCCGGTGCGGGCTTGTCACGCACCATCTGGTCTTGCCACGCCGTGGCCTGGTCCTTGGAACACCAGATGTTGCGCGACTTTTCGGCCGAATCCGGGCTCAGGATGGGGTACAGGAACAGGTACACCGTCACGTTGTTGATCTGCTGCAAGTCGCGCTCAAAGCGCTTGCAGTAGCCGCAGTTGGGGTCCTCGAACACGGCCACCTTGCGCTTGCCGTCGCCGCGCACAATGGTTACGGCATCTTTCAGGGGCAGGGCCGAGAAGTTGACAGCTGTGAGTTTGCTGATGCGGTCTTCGGTCAGATTGCGGCGCGCCTTGGAGTCGATGAGTTCACCCTGGATCACATAGTCGCCCTTGGCGTCGGTGTAGAACAGGTCGGTGCCAATGCGCACTTCGTACAAGCCCTTCATGGGTGTGGGGCGCACTTCGTCGATCTTGTCCATTTGAGGAATGCGCCCGGCCAATGCCTTGCGGATGACGTCCTCTTGCGCCGTGGCGCACAGGCTCAGAGTGGCTGCCGCGACGGTCAGCAAAGCAGTGGTCAATTTCATCATGTTCCCGTTCAATCAAACTCGCGCGTTCAGCGCATCCCCATGGCCTGGCGGGCCACAAAATCCTTCAGCAGGCCGCTGTGTTCAAAGCCCTTCATGCCCCAGTTGCGCAGCGCTTGCCAGGGCGCCTCCGGGCGTGCAAACAGTTGCTGCAACCCGTCGGTGGCCAGGCCCATCGCTATCAGAGCCGCTTTTCGCTGGCGTTCGTAGCGCCGCAGCAGCCGCAGGTCGGCGACGCTGCGCCAGTAGTCGCGGGTGCGCAGCACATCGGCCAAGGCTGCCACATCGGCCAAGCCCAGGTTCAGCCCTTGCCCTGCCAGCGGATGCACGTTGTGCGCCGCGTCGCCTGCCAGTACCCAGCTGCGCGTAGCTGGGCCATTGGTCGCATTGGTCGATGCAGCACCGCACCAGCGGTCTGCCTTGGCCAGCTGCAGCGGCCAAGTGGCACGCTCGGCAATGAGCGCAATGCTGCCGAGCGCCTGCTGGCTCGCCGTCTGCAACTCGTGCGCAAAGGCGTCGGCCGGCAACGCCATCAGCGCGGAAACCCGCTCCTCAGGGACGGACCACACCACGGCCACAGAGTTCCCCTGGGCTCCCTCCAGCGGCAAAAAAGCCAGGATGCCTTGTGGCAAAAACCACTGGCGTGCGACCTGTGCATGCGGATGTTCGCAGCGCACCCGTGTGGCAATGGCGTGCTGGGCATAGGGCGTCACGTCAAAGTGCACGCCAAACTCGGACCGGGTGGTGCTGGCGCGTCCTTCGCACACGACGGTCAGGGGCGCAGCCACTGGGATATCCACCACCTCTACCAATGGCTGAAACCGCACAGCCTGTGCCAGTCGCTCTTCCAGGGCCGGCACATCCACGATCCAGGCGAGGGCTTCTACCCCCTGGGGGGTGGCATCGAAATGCACGCAGCCATCCTGATCGCCCTGCACCTGCATGTGCTTGACGGCGGTAGCGTGTTCGGCGTCGGGCCAGCTGCGCAGCGATTCGAGCAGGCTACGGGACGCTGCATTCAGGGCATAGGCCCGTACATCAGTGGCCGCCGCGCTGCGTGGAGCCGGGGCTGGTACCAGGGCCACCCTCAGTCGTTCCCGTGCCAGCAACAAGGCCAGGGTTCGGCCCACGATGCCGGTGCCACGAATACAGATATCAAAGGTTGGGGCCATGACAGGCATTGTAGGAGGGGTCTTACCCCCTGTAATGACAGGGCAGAATTGCGGTCTGGCCTTTCTGGCACCCTTCTTCAGGAGCACTTGGCGTGAGCTTCCCTTCCGAGTCTGATCTGTCCGGCACCATTGCGCGGCTGTTTGTGTATCCCGTCAAATCCTGTGCGGGCATCGAGGTGCAGCAGGCGCTGCTTACCGAGACCGGGCTGGATCTGGACCGCGCCTGGATGGTGGTGGACGCACAGGGCATGTTCCTCACCCAGCGCAGCCTGCCCCGCATGGCGCTGATCCGGCCCCAGCTCAAGAGTGACGAAATGGTGCTGCGGGCTCCGGGCATGCTGGCATTGCATGTGGCGATCGATGCGGTGGAAGCTCCGGCCACGGTGACCGTCTGGCGCGACACGGTGCCTGCGTGGGACATGGGCCCTGTGGCGGCCCAGTGGTTCAGCGACTTTCTGGGGCAGCCCTGCCGCCTGGTGCGGTTTGACCCGGAACATCGGCGGCTGTCCAGCCTGGAGTGGAYGGATGGCATGGAAGCTCCCAACCAGTTTGCTGACGGGTTTCCGCTGCTGGTGACCAGTGAGGCATCCCTGAAGGATCTCAACGCACGGCTCACGGCCGGCGGCCACGGCGCGGTGGGCATGGAGCGGTTCCGGCCCAACGTGGTGTTGGCGGGGGTGGATGCCCACGACGAGGACCGCGTGGATCTGATCCATGTGGAGGGTGATGGCACCGCCGACGTCCACATGCAACCGGTGAAGCCCTGCGCGCGATGCCCCATCCCCGACATCGACCCGGCCACGGCCGAGAGCCATCCGTCGGTGGGCGACACCCTGCGCACCTACCGCCAGGATAAGCGGCTGGACGGCGCCATCACGTTCGGCATGAACGCCATCGTGCGAAGCGGCGCAGGGCAGTGGCTGCGTGTGGGGCAACGCATTGCTGCCGATTTCCGGTTTGAATGACCGTCTGATTTGGGCCATCAGCACTGGGCACTGGGCGCGCCCGTAAAATCGGCGGTTTGTCTCCAGAACACCAGAAAGCCCTGCCATGAGCCTCCAATGCGGCATCGTSGGCCTGCCCAAYGTCGGCAAGTCCACCCTTTTCAAYGCGYTGACCAAGGCTGGTATTGCCGCCGAGAACTATCCCTTCTGCACCATCGAGCCCAACGTGGGCGTGGTGGAGGTGCCTGACCCCCGCCTCCAGCAGCTGGCCCAGATCATCTCGCCCGAGCGCATCGTTCCCGCCATCGTTGAGTTTGTGGACATTGCCGGCCTGGTGGCTGGCGCCAGCCAGGGTGAAGGCCTGGGCAACCAGTTCCTGGCCCACATCCGYGAAACCGACGCCAYCGTGAACGTSGTGCGCTGCTTYGAMGACGASAACGTGATCCAYGTGGCSGGCCRSGTSGACCCGATCTCCGACATCGAGGTGATCCAGACCGAGCTGTGCCTGGCTGACCTGGGCACGGTCGAGAAAGCCCTGAACCGATACACCAAGGCTGCCAAGTCGGGCAACGACAAGGATGCCGCCAAGCTGGTGGCGCTGCTCACCCGCATCCAGGCCGCACTCAACGAAGGCAAGCCTGCCCGCTCGGTCGAAATCACCAAGGAAGAGCAGCCGCTGCTCAAGTCCCTGTGCCTGATCACGGCCAAGCCCGCGATGTTCGTGGGCAACGTGAGTGAAGACGGCTTCGAGAACAACCCGTTCCTGGACCGCCTCAAGGACTATGCTGCCAGCCAGAATGCGCCCGTGGTTGCCATCTGCGCCAAGATGGAGGCCGAGATGGCCGAGATGAGCGACGAAGACCGCGACATGTTCCTGGCCGAAATGGGGCAGACAGAACCAGGCCTGGCGCGCCTGATCCGTGGCGCCTTCAAGCTGCTGGGCCTGCAGACCTACTTCACCGCTGGCGTGAAGGAGGTGCGCGCCTGGACCATCCACATTGGCGACACCGCGCCCCAGGCTGCTGGTGTGATCCACGGCGACTTCGAGCGCGGCTTCATCCGTGCGCAGACGATCGCCTTCGAGGACTTCATTGCCTACAAGGGCGAGCAGGGCGCCAAGGATGCCGGCAAGATGCGTGCCGAAGGCAAGGAGTACGTGGTCAAGGATGGTGACGTGCTGAACTTCCTGTTCAACGTCTGACCCTGCTGCAGGCTCCTCGGGGCCTGCGTGCGCTGTGTTGCCCGTCATCCCTGTCTGCCCCCGGGCGGGCAGGGATTTTTTCTGGCGCCTTCCCGCTCCAGAGCAACCCGGGTAAGGCCATGCCTTTGTTCACTCTTTGATGGTTTTTCACGCATGAATACAGGAATCCTCTACGCTGCCCTGGCCTATGTTGCCTGGGGGCTGTTCCCGTTGTACTTCAAGCAGGTGGCCGATGTACCCTCGCTGGAGGTGGTGATGCACCGCACGCTGTGGTCGCTGGCCGTGGTGCTGGGGCTGCTGGCCGTGCGCAGGCAATGGGCGTGGATGGCATCTGTGGTGCGCCAGCCGCGGGTGCTCGGCGCATTTGCATTGTCGGCCGTGCTGTTGTCGGGCAACTGGCTGACCTACGTGTGGGCGGTGCAGAACCACCATGTGGTCGATGCCAGTCTGGGGTATTTCATCTTGCCACTGGTGAACGTGGCGCTGGGCTTCGTGTTCCTGCGCGAGCGCCCCCGGCCCGGGCAGTGGCTGGCCGTGGCGGTGGCTGCGGCCGGTGTGCTGTGGCTGGCCGTGCAGGCAGGGCGCCTGCCCTGGATCGCGCTGGTGCTGGCACTGACCTTTGGCTTCTATGGCCTGCTGCGCAAGGTAGCGGTGCTGGGCGCGCTGGAGGGGCTTACCTTGGAGACCCTGATGCTGGCGCCGGTGGCGGCAGTGGTGCTGGCCTGGTGGAGCTGGCAAGGACAGGGCGCTCTGGTGCAGGGCGATGCGTCTACTGTGGGTTGGCTGCTGTTGGCCGGGCCCATGACGGCCGTACCTTTGCTGCTGTTTGCCGCTGGCGCGCGGCGCATTCCCATGTCCACGCTGGGCATCCTGCAATACATCTCGCCCAGCCTCCAGTTTGCGCTGGGGGTGTGGGTGTACCACGAGGCCTTTCAGCCCGCGCGGCTGGTGGGTTTTGTTTTGATCTGGGCCGCGCTGCTGGTGTACAGCGTGGAGGGCTGGTGGACGCGTCAGCGGATGGCGGTGGCCTGAACCGCCAGGGGCGGTCCCTGTCGCCTGGGCTACTGGAAAACGCGCAGTTCGATTCTGTCAGCCACGCGTAAGATCCTGCGATTTGTCTGACGGGTGCTGCGCGTGTGTTGCTGCACCGCCCACCCACATATCCAGGCCAGAGCCCGCCACCACATGCTTTTTGGACGCAAAAACCTGTTTTCGGCGACGGATGCCTTCCCGTTGACCGATGCCGTGCTGGAGTTCGACGATTCGTCTTCAGTCGCTGTGCGACCTGGACGGCGCGCGCTGGATGGCTTTGGCCCCCGGGGAGAGCGCAGTGCGCAGTCCAAGTGGTGGGCTGTGGCGGGGCTCATTGGCCTGTACGCCCTGGCCCTGCTGGGGTTCTATGCGTTGGGCGTGGTGGGGGTCCAGGTGCTGTGGGTGCTGGCCGGTCTGACGACGGCGGGCTTCGCGGTGTTTGGTGCCTTGTTCCGTTTGGGCCTGCACCACAAACTGCGGCTGCGCCATCTCAAGCTGGGCATCGTGGTGGCTTCCATCTGCGGCATGCTGGGGTTGTTCTACCTGGAGCCTGTCACGCAGATTCTGTTGGCCCCCTTCATGTTTGTGGCAGTGGCTTACGGCATCTTTACCGTACCCCGGCGCACGTTGCTGGTGCTGACGGCCGGGGTGTTGTGCGCTTATGCGGCAGTGGCAGCCGCGCACTACGCAGAGCAGGGCAACGACGCCCTGCTGCGGCTGGAGCTGATGCACCTGCTGGCGCTGGCTGTATCGGTACCTGCGTTCATCGTGCTCATGGGCCGCGTGCAGCGGCTGTACCGCAGCCTCTACCAGGCCAGCCGCAAGATCAAGAACATCCAGGAAGATGCGCAGCGCGACACTTTGCTGGGCTGTTTCAACCGCCGCTACATCTTGGCGGCGCTTGAAGAGCAAAAGCAGCTGGCCGACGAAAGCGGGATTCCGCTGTGCCTGGCCGTGCTGGACATTGACCATTTCAAACGCATCAATGACGAGCTGGGTCACCTGGGGGGCGACGAGGTGTTGCGCACCTTTGCGCGCATTGCGCAGCAGGGCGTGCGCGGTGGCGACGTGTTTGGGCGCTACGGTGGCGAGGAGTTCTTGCTGATCTTCCCGGCGACTTCGTTGCTGCCCTCGCTCAACACCTGCGAACGCATTCGGGCCCAGGTCGAGTCGCACGCCTGGACGGGCCTGCTCAAAGGCCGCGTGACGGTGTCCATCGGTGTGACCCAGTATGTGCTGGGCGAGTCGGTGCTGGAGTTCTTCTCGCGGGCGGACACTGCCATGTACATGGCCAAGGAGGGTGGGCGCAACCAGGTGGTGGTCGAGGAGCCCATCGCCAAAGGCGACTCTCAGCTGTCGGACCTGTCGATCCCCAGCGGCCACGCTTTCTTGTAGTTTCTGGCCATTGGCTGGCGGTGTGCCGGCTATCGTTTGTGCTGATCGGGTTGACAAGCGGCCTGCGGCGCCCACACTGAGGGTCTGTTCCCACTTGCGCGTTGGGTGGCATCGCACCGTGCTGCGCCGGCGCGTGGGTGCCGAAGCCCAGGCCCCGCGTCCGTTCCATGTCCCCATCCACTGACCTGTCGGCCGAATTCGCCACTGCCCAGCAGCGCGTGCGCATGCTGCAGCAGCAACCACAGGCTTTCCCGCATCCGGTAGACCCGATGGAGCCCGTGGAATGTATAGAAACCCACATCTCGTGGGTGCTGCTGGCCGGTGACTTCGCCTACAAGTTCAAAAAGCCACTGCAGCTGGATTTTCTGGACTTCAGCACGCGGGCGCTACGGCATGCGGCCTGCGAGGAAGAGCTGCGCATCAACCGCCGGACGGCGCCGGGCCTTTACCTGGGCGTTGTCGGCTTGGTGAGCGATGCGGCAAAAGATGCTCCTGCCACGCTGCGGGTGGTGCCCTGGCAAGGCGCTCCACCAGGCGCCGAGCCCGCCGTGTGGATGCGGCGTTTTGCCCAGGAGGCACTGCTTGCTACCGCATTGGACGCACATCGTGTTTCACCTGCGCAGATCGACCAGCTGGCGCGCCATGTGGCGCAGTTTCATGCCACGGCCGCCGTCGCCGCAGGCGCCACCACCTGGGGCACCGCAGCGGCGGTGCAAGCGCCGGTGGGTGACTGCCTGGCGGCTCTGCTCCCCTCCGTGGCAGGCGCACTGCCTGGTCAGGGGCCATTGCTGGCGCAGGTGACCAGCTGGTGCCAGCATGAGGGGCAGGCCCTGGCCCCCACGTTCGAGGCGCGCCGGGCAGCCGGTCGGGTGCGCGAGTGCCATGGCGATTTGCACCTGGCCAACATTGCGCTCATCGATGGTGAGGCCCAGCTGTTCGACGCCCTGGAGTTCAGCCCCGCCTTGCGCTGGATCGACTGCGTGGCTGACATCGCCTTTGCGGTGATGGACCTCGCGGCCCATGGTCGGGCGGATCTGGCCTGGCGGTTCTTGAACCGGTGGCTCGAACACACCGGGGACTATGCAGGCCTGGTGGTGTTGCGTTACTACGGCTGCTACCGTGCCCTGGTGCGGGCGCGGGTTGCAGCCCTGCGGATGGACCCCACCGGTGGCGGCAGTGGCAGCGGGCACGCTGCACAAACCGTGGAGGGATATCTGGAGCTGGCGGCAGGCTTTGCAGGACAACGGCCTGCACGCTGGTCCACGGCGTGCTCTGCCAGCTTGTGGCTGGCCCATGGCTTTTCGGGCGCGGGCAAGAGCACCCATGCGCTGGCCTTGGCGTGCCAGCGTGGCATGGTGCGTGTGCGGGCCGATGTGGAGCGCAAGCGCCTGTTTGGCCTGGCGCCGGATGCTGCCAGCGACGGGATACCGGGCGGCATCTACACCGCAGAGGCCACACTGCGCACGCACCAGCGGCTGGCGCAAGTGGCGCGCGAGGTGCTGGCGGCAGGCTACTCCGTGATTGTGGATGCCACCTTGCTGGACCGTGATGCCCGTGCACTTTTCCTGGAGCTGGCCGCTGCCGCGCAAGTGCCCTGCCACATTCTGTCGTTCGAGGCCCCCCTGCCGGTGCTGCGCGAGCGCGTCCGCCAGCGCGCGCTGGCCGGAGGCGGTGCGTCAGAGGCGGACGTGGCGGTGCTGGACGCCCAGTGGGCCCGCGCCCACCCCCTGCAGCCTCACGAAGAGGCCATCACGCTGCACGTGGACACCACGGTGCCCGTGGACTGGGACCGTCTGCTGCCACACTGACCCCGGTGGCACCGGCGGGGCGCTACGGGGCCAGGTGGCCGGGCATGAAGTACAGCAGCACGCTCGTCATCACGAGGTAGCGCAGGAACTTGCCCACGGCCATATAGGCCAGACATTGCCAGAACGGCAGCTTGAGCCAGCCGGCCACCGCGCACAGCGGGTCGCCCACGACCGGCAGCCAGCTCAAGAGGCAGGCCCGCGCGCCAAAGCGCTTGAGCCAGCTCAGTGCCCGCACCTCGGTGGCATTGCCGCGCGCCTTGTCCACCGCCTTGTGCGCACCCAGGCCCATCCACCAGCTCACGCCGCCGCCCAGGGTGTTGCCGAGGGTGGCCACGACGATGGCGGGCCAGAACAGGTCGGGGTTGAGCTTGATGAGACCGAACACAGCTGGCTCAGAGCCCAGCGGCAGCAGCGTGGCCGAGACAAAAGACACCACAAAGACTGTGCTGAGTCCGAATTGCGGCAGGGCCAGCCATTCGAGCAGCTGGTGCATCCAGATTTCCATAGCCGCCGAGTGTAGGGGGCGGGTGGGGCTCCATGTGCCCCAGGGGGATCTGTCCTACAGGGGAGCGCGCCATCGGCGCATGGCTGGGTTGCAGCGTCTTTTGTATCGTGAAAACACATTGGCCCTGAATGACAACCCCAGGAGGTCGCCCATGCCGGTATTGCCCACAACGTCCCAACCGCGCCGCTTGAACCCCTCGGTTGCTTTGCCGCCCGCGACCCGCTGGTCTTCGGCCGCCATGGCCCTGTTGCTGGCGGCCTGCGTGCACAGCCCGCAGGCTGCCGTACCCAGCCCTGGACTGCAAGGAGGTCCAAGCCTGTGGGAGCACACCGCGATAGCGCCTTGCGACAGGGCGCCCACCGCACGGCCGGCGCTGGAGCGCATTGGCCGCGAGCTGCAATCCCAGGGCATGGCGCTGCAGGCCACCTGCAACACCGTCAGCGGTGGCTGGGTGGTGCAGGTGCAGGTGGTGGATGGCACCAAGGCCCACAAGGTGGTGCGCGGGCCGCTGGCCGATGGGCAGGCCGTGGACATGGGCACTCCGGCGGGCGCTGCGCGCTCGGAGGCGGCGGCGGGCGCCAGCGGTTTCTCCCCGGACGTGCTGCACAACCGCCAGTGGCTGCGGGAGCTCATGGCGCGCCACCAGTTCGACAACCTGCCGGATGCCTGGTGGCATTTCGCGCAGCGGGGTGTGCCGCCCGCACAGGCTGCAGACACCGATCTCGCCGCACGGTGAACCTGCACTCGGCGCGTTGAGACGCTGCGGAGCTTGCGCCACAGGGCCCGAGTGGGGGGCGAGGGAAGCGTCCAGTGGGCTGACTCAATGGAGCCCGACCGGCAGATAGATACGGTGTGTGCTCCATTTCAGTTGCTGAAATTTTGAGCAGGTACAATCCCGCCTCCTTTTTCAGCATCTGTTGCTGCCTCCCCCTCCCTATCCCCGCCCATGCAAATTGGCCACATTCCTTTGGCGAACCGGTTGTTCGTCGCCCCGATGGCGGGCGTCACGGACCGGCCGTTCCGCCAGCTGTGCAAGGCGCTGGGTGCGGGCTATGCGGTGAGCGAGATGGTGACCTCGCGCAAGGATTTGTGGAACAGCCTCAAGACCTCGCGCCGGGCCAACCATGAAGGGGAGCCTGGGCCCATTGCCGTGCAGATCGCCGGCACCGATGCACCGATGATGGCCGAGGCTGCGGTCTACAACGTGGAACGCGGCGCGCAGATCATCGACATCAACATGGGCTGCCCGGCCAAGAAGGTCTGCAACAAATGGGCGGGCTCCGCCCTGATGCAAAACGAGGCGCTGGCGGTGGAGATCGCCGCTGCGGTGGTCGAGGCCTGCGCTCCTTTCAACGTGCCTGTCACGCTGAAGATGCGCACCGGCTGGTGCCAGGAGCACAAGAACGCCGTGGCATTGGCGCGGCAGTTCGAAAGCGTGGGCATCCAGATGCTCACCGTGCACGGCCGCACGCGCGAGCAGGGCTACAAGGGCCATGCGGAGTACGACACCATTGCCGCCGTCAAGGCGGCGGTGAAGGTGCCTGTGGTGGCCAACGGCGACATCACCTCGCCCGAGAAGGCGCGCGACGTGCTCGCCGCCACCGGTGCCGACGCGATCATGATCGGCCGCGCCGCACAGGGCCGGCCATGGATCTTCCGCGAGATCGGCCACTTTCTGGCCACGGGCGAATACCTGGCACCACCGCTGGTGGCCGAGGTGCGGCGCCTGCTGCTGGACCACCTGCAAGACCACTACAGCCTGTATGGCGAGCTGACCGGCGTGCGCAGTGCGCGCAAGCACATTGCCTGGTACCTGCGCGCGCTGCCGGGCGGCGAGGCCTTGCGGGCACATATCAATACGATCGAAGACTGCACCACACAGTGGCAGGCCGTGGCCGACTACCTGGACGCCCTGGGCCAACAGATGGACCGGCTGCCTGCCGCCACCGACGTGGATGCCGACACAGAAGAACAAGAGGGATTGGTTGCATGAGCAAGAAACACATCGAAGAATGCGTGCGCGAAAGCCTGCAGGGCTACTTTCGCGACCTGGGCGGCGAGACGCCCGATGGCATGTACGACATGCTGGTGCGTGTGGTCGAAAGGCCACTGCTGGAAGTCGTGATGCAGCAGGCCGACAACAACCAGTCGCGCGCCGCCGAATGGCTGGGCCTGAACCGCAACACCCTGCGCAAGAAGCTGGTCGAGCACAAGCTGCTCTGACCAAGTCTGTCTGATTGCTATTTATTTTGTAGCTGCTTGAGCATGATGCACTAGCGCTACAGCCCGTTTTTATTCAAAACCTCCGCACCACCACCATGAACGCACTTCTCTCCGTCTCTGACAAGACCGGCATCGTCGAATTCGCGCAAGCGCTGCAYGCGCTGGGCATCAAGCTGCTGTCCACCGGCGGCACSGCCAAGCTGCTGGCCGACAAGGGCCTGCCCGTGACCGARGTGGCCGAAGTCACCCAGTTCCCCGAGATGCTGGACGGCCGCGTGAAGACGCTGCACCCCAAGGTGCACGGCGGCCTGCTGGCCCGCCGCGAGCTGCCCGAACACATGGCGGCATTGAAGGAGCACGGCATCGACACCATCGACCTGCTGGTGGTSAAYCTSTAYCCSTTYGAAGCCACSGTGGCCAAGGCCGGCTGCACGCTSGMMGACGCSATCGAGAACATCGACATCGGCGGMCCSGCCATGGTGCGCAGCGCKGCCAAGAACTGGAAGGACGTGGGCGTGATCACCTCGGCCGACCAGTACGACGCCGTGCTGGCCGAGCTGAAGGCCGGTGGCAAGTTGAGCGACAAGCTGCGCTTTGCGCTGTCGGTGGCCGCGTTCAACCGCATCGCGCAGTACGACGGCGCCATCAGCGACTACCTCTCGTCCGTCACGTTCGAAGAAGAAAAACTGTCGGAAAGCTACGTGCCCACGCGCACCCAGTTCCCCGGCCAGAGTAACGGCATCTTCACCAAGGTGCAGGACCTGCGCTACGGCGAAAACAGCCACCAGCAGGCCGCGCTGTACCGCGACCTGCACCCCGCGCCCGGCTCCCTGGTCACCGGCGTGCAGCTGCAGGGCAAGGAGCTTTCGTACAACAACATCGCCGACGCCGATGCCGCCTGGGAATGCGTAAAGAGCTTTGAAGCGGCCGCCTGCGTGATCGTCAAGCACGCCAACCCCTGCGGCGTGGCCGTGGGCCTGGACGCGCTGAGCGCCTACAGCAAGGCCTTCCAGACCGACCCCACCAGCGCCTTCGGCGGCATCATCGCCTTCAACCGCGTGGTGGACGGCCAGGCGGCGGCCCAGGTGAGCAAACAGTTTGTGGAGGTGCTGATGGCCCCCGACTTCACCGCCGAGGCGCTGGAGATCTTCAAGGCCAAAGCCAATGTGCGTCTGCTCAAGATCGCGTTGCCCGCACACGGTGGCAAGACCGACTGGGAACGCGGCCGTAACGCCATGGATGCCAAGCGCATTGGCTCGGGCCTGCTGCTGCAGACCGCTGACAACCACGAGCTGTCGCTCATCGACCTCAAGGTCGTGACGAAGAAGCAGCCCACGCTGGAAGAAATGGAAGACCTGCTGTTCGCCTGGAAGGTCGCCAAGTACGTCAAGAGCAACGCCATCGTCTTCTGCAAGGGCGGCATGACCATGGGCGTGGGTGCGGGCCAGATGAGCCGCCTGGACTCGGCCCGCATCGCCAGCATCAAGGCAGGCCACGCAGGCCTGACCTTGCAAGGCACGGTCGTAGCGAGCGACGCCTTCTTCCCCTTCCGCGACGGCCTGGACGTGGTGGTTGATGCGGGCGCTACCTGCGTGATCCAGCCCGGTGGTTCGATGCGCGACAACGAAGTGATCGACGCCGCCAACGAGCGTGGCGTGGCCATGGTCTTCAGCGGTGTGCGCCACTTCCGCCACTGAGATGATGGGTATCGCGACGGGGCTCGCGGCGGTGCGCGCGCATGCACCGCGACGATGAGACCCCGCCGCCCCGGCCCCGCTGGCTGGGGTGGGCACTGATGGTGTTCATGGCACTGGTGGTGCTGGGCATGCTCAACCTGGGCTGGCGCATGCTGCAGCCGGGGCCGGGCGCTGCGAGTGCCGCTGAGGGCGCGTCGGGTGCAGGCGGGTTAGAAGGCAGCGCTGCCTCACCGCCCTCCGCACCGGCCGGACTTCGCCTGGTGGAGGCATCCGATTGCCTGCGCTGCCATGGCATGGAGCGCTACTACGTAGGCCCGTCGTTCCAGCAGGTAGCAGCGCGGTACCGTGACCGCGCCGACGCAGTCGATTACCTGGCCGGCAAGATCCGCAACGGCAGTGTGGGCGAGTGGGGCCGCACCTTGATGCCGCGCCACCTGCAAGTCACGGAAGCCCAGGCGCGCGAGATGGCGCAGTGGCTGGTGTCGCTGCCGGTGCCGACCGCAGCGGCACAGGGCGCGTCGGCCGCAGAGCCCGCATCCGCCGCCCGCTGAATGGCGATGGCGGCCGGGTCTGGAGGCCTGCTGGGGCTCAGGCCCCAAAGTTCATCGGCAGGCCCACATAGTTTTCCGCCAGCGACACCGAGGCCGCACGAGAGTGCACCAGGTAGTCCAGCTCCGCTTCCTGGATCTTCTGGCCGAACTCGCCGGTTTCCGGAAAGCGGTGCATCAGCGAAGTGAACCACCAGGAGAAGCGCTCGGCACGCCACACACGGCGCAGGCAGCGGTCGGAGTAGGTGTCGATGCCAACGGCTGACTTTTCTTTGTAGAACTCGGTCAGCGCGGTCCACAGATAACCCACGTCGCTGGCGGCCAGGTTCAGGCCCTTGGCGCCCGTGGGTGGCACGATGTGGGCAGCATCACCGGCCAGGAACATGCGGCCAAAGCGCATGGGCTCGGCCACAAAGCTGCGCAGCGGGGCGATGCTCATCTCCAGAGCGGGGCCGGTCACCAGATTGGCGCGGGCCTCGGGGTCCAGGCGGTTGCCCAGCTCGGTCCAGAACTGGTCGATGGTCCAGTTCTCGACCTTGTCAGTCGTAGGCACCTGCACGTAGTAGCGGCTGCGCGTGGCGCTGCGCATGCTGCACAGCGCAAACCCGCGTTCGGTGTTGGCATAGATGAGTTCGTGCGACACCGGTGGCACATCGGCCAGCACACCCAGCCAGCCAAAGGGGTACACGCGCTCATAGGTCTTGAGCAGGTCGGCCGGTGCGCTGGCGCGGCACACGCCGTGGTAGCCGTCGCAGCCCGCGATGAAGTCACACGCCAGCTCGTGGGTCTGGCCGTCCTTTTCGTACGTCACGCGTGGGTGCTGGCCGTCAAAGTCTTGCACTTGCACGTTCTGTGCGTCGTACACGGTGGTGAGGCCGGCCGCTGCGCGCGCATCCATCAGGTCGCGCGTGACTTCGGTCTGGCCGTACACCGTCACGCGGCTGCCGCCGGTCAGCTCGTGCAGATCGATGCGGTGGCGCTGGCCCTTGAACAGCAGCTCGATGCCGTCGTGGGGCAGGCCCTCGGCATGGGCACGGGCGCTCACGCCCGCCTGGTCCAGCAGGTCCATGCAGACCTTCTCCAGCACCCCGGCGCGGATGCGGCCGAGCACGTAGTCGGGGCTGCGCTGCTCGATGATGACGGCGTCAACGCCGGACTTGTGAAGCAACTGACCGAGCAGCAGGCCGGCGGGGCCGGCACCAACGATGGCAACCTGGGTGCGCATGGGAAACCTCTGGGAATGGGGTGGGGGAGATGGGGATACCGAAAACCAGTGGCCTTGAGCGTAGGTTGATCCAGATCAAAGCGATATCCGGCGCTGCCGATTGCGTGCGATCAGTCGATGCTTTGTGCGATGATCGCGCAGTCTCCAGGGTGATGCGGGTGGTCAGGCCCGGTGGTGAGTGCACCGAGTCGCTGCAGGGCCCCGGTAACCTCGGCGTTCGAACCCCGCTCAATCCCCCGGTCCCCAACCCGTCACCCCCATGGCTTCCACTCCCATCGCCAAGGCAGACTTCATCGAAGGCATGGCCAAAGGCATGGCCGTGCTGGAGAGTTTCGACACCGAGCGCCAGCGTCTGAACGCCACACTGGCGGCGCAGCGCACCGGCCTCACGCGGGCAGCGGCGCGGCGGCACCTGTTGACCCTGGCGCACCTGGGGTATCTGGAGACGGATGGCAGCTACTTCTGGCTGGCGCCCAAGGTGCTTCGGTTTTCGGGCAGCTACCTCGCGTCTGCCCGGCTGCCGCGCGTGCTGCAACCCACGCTGAACCGGCTGGCAGCCCAGACCCAGCAGTCATTCTCGGCGGTGGTGCTGGATGGGGATGAGGTGGTGATCGTGGCGCGC